>NZ_JBHVQS010000030.1:0-107895 GCF_042886435.1 Streptomyces sp. NPDC058000 | reverse complement strand
GCCTCGCGTTCACCGCGAGGCACCGGGCGCCGTCGTGCCGGAGTCGTGCCGGGTCAGACCGCGCTGCCGGCGACCCACTGGGTCCACGACATGTTCCAGCCGTTGAGCCCGTTGTCCGGCTTGATGGTCTTGTCCGGGGAGTTGATCACCGTGACGACGTCGCCGATCTGCGAGTTGTTGAAGAACCACGCGCCGTCGGTGGACGCGTCCTTGGCGCCCTTGACGTCCTTCAGACCGATGCAGCCGTGGCTGGTGTTGGTCTTGCCGAAGATGCCCTTGCCCCAGTAGTTGCCGTGGATGAAGGTGCCGGAGTTCGACAGCCGCATGGCGTGCGGGACGTCGGGGATGTCGTACTCGCCCTTGCCGTCGTTGTTGGTGAAGCCGACGGTGGAGCCGTCCATCCGGGTCTGCTGGAACTTCTCGGAGATGACCATCTGACCGTTGTAGGTCGGGTGGTCGTCGCTGCCCGAGGAAATCGGGATGGTCTTGATCGTCTTGCCGTCGCGCACCACGGTCATCAGGTGGGTCTTGGTGTTCACGGTGCTGACCTGGGAGTGACCGACGGTGAAGCGGACGGTCTTGTTCTGGATGCCCTGCACGCCCGGCGACGCCTCGACGCCGTCCAGGGCGAGCTTCAGGGTGACCTGGGAGTTCGGCTTCCAGTAGCCCTGGGGGCGGAAGTCCAGCCGCTTGTTGCCGAACCAGTGTCCGACGACCTGCTGGTTGCTGCTGGAGGCGACCTTGATCGCGGACTGGACGGCCTGGCGGTTCTTGACCGGCTTGTCGAAGTTGATCGACACCGGCATGCCGACGCCGACCGTCGAGCCGTCCTCGGGGGTGAAGCTGCCGAGGAAGCTGTTGGTCGGGGAGACCGTGGTGAAGGTGGAGTTCTCCACCGCGGTGCGGCCCTGGGCGTCCACGCCGTGCGCGGTGATCTTGTAGGTGGTCGCGCGGGACAGTGCCTGCCGGGGCTTCCAGGAGGTGCCGTCGGCGGACAGGGTGCCCTTGACGGTCTTCTGCTGGGTCTGCTGGGTCTGGTGCGCGGCGACCGTGGTCATGGTGACGTCGGTGAGCTTGCCGCCGCTGGCGGTCACCCCGACGTCGTTGAGGCCGGTGTCCGTCGAGCCGTCCCTCGGCGAGATGGTGATCTTCGCCTGTGAGGCGTCCTGGGCCGCCGCCTCGTCCACCTGCTGGGTGCTCTCGTGCTGGGTGCCCTCCTGGCGTCCGGTGTTCGCACCGCCGCCGTGACCGGTGGCACTGCTGGCACCACACGCGGCGACCGTGAGAACGCCCCCGAGCAGCGCGGCACTGGCTATGAGGCCCTTGCGGCGCTTGCGGTCCGTCATCACACGCTTCTCCATTGCTACCGATTGTGGGAAAAATCCCCGAGCGAGCCGCCAACTGAACGCAGGCATATCTGGACGCAGGCATTCCGGCCGACTTCATTGGTACGCCTTATCCCTTTCATCCGCTTCATTCCTGGCGGAATTGTGGGGAAGGACACGCAATGGCACCAAAACGCCCATCGGCCAAATAATGATGCAGATCACGCATATGGCTGCGGAGTGCTGCATGACGTACGGCTTACGTCATGACGGGTGGCGAACGGCCTGAATCCGGCCGCCCGGCGGGCGTCGCGGCCTTTTCCCCGCGTCGTCCGAGAAAGCGACCCGGCTGCATAAACGACCCGGCGTCGTAGACGTATCGGCCCCCGTGCGGCACTGATCCGCACGGGGGCCTCGATGGGGGTGAGTGGGGGCGACGGGACCGCGGTCAGCCCTCCTCGGCCGCGTCGTCCGCCAGGTCCCACTCCGCCGCGTCCCACTCGGCGTCCGGGTCGTAGTCGGTCATCTCCTCGCTGCTCCAGGACGCCTGGGCGAGTTCGGTGCCGGGTACCTCGGCGACCAGGTCGAAGGGGTCGATGAGGTGGGCCAGTGCCTCCGCCGGATCATCTCTGACCGTTTCCAGGGACTGCCTGCGTTCGTCGTCGGGGAGCGCGGGGTCGCCGTTGATACGGCCGACGGCGGCGCCGGTCAGCTCGTCGGCGTCGGTGACCTCCATGACCAGTTCGACGTGAAGCCGTACAAAGCGTGATGTCTCGCCATTGCTCATGGACGGAGGGTAAGCACCTCCGGGTCCCGACTACCGCGCGACCCGCGGCGGTCACTAACATCTGCGGTCAACGGCCAATTCGCCGAACCCACAAGGGGGATAGCTTTCGTGACCGCACGACGACCACTACTGACCGCCGCTGCCGCGGGATCGGTGCTGTTCGCCCTGTGGTTCGTGCCCTCCGCGAATGCGATCGTGGGAGAGGGCGGAGCGCCGCATTCCGGCCTCGGGGCGGATTCCGCACCGGTCAGTCCGGGGCGGGCGAATGTGTCGGACGCGGCCCACACCGACGGTCACGCCGGCGGCCCGGCCGCCGAAAAGCACAACTCCGGTGCGCGCGGCTCCGACAGCGGTTCCACCACGACCCGGCCCGGCGGCGATCCGGCCGAGGGCAGCGGGGCGACCCACTACCTCGCCGACACCGGCAGCCTGGACACCACGCCCTACGTGGTCGGCGGCGCGGCCTGCCTCGCGCTCGGCGCCGCACTGGTCGGCTACTCCGTACGCCGCACCCGCGACGAGACCGCCTGAGCCCGGGACGCACCCGCGACGGGGACGGCGGGCCGGGCGTCGAACAGCGCCGGCCGCCACCGATACGGGGCGGCCGGCGCCGATTGACGAGGCGTCAGGCCAGTTCGCCGGTGACCGACTCCGCCGCCGCCACCAACTTCCCGTCCCGGACGAAGGCGTACGCCGCCTCCAGGTCCGGCGCCAGGAAGCGGTCCTCGCCCGGGCCCTGGACGCCCGAGGCGCGCAGGGCGTCCAGCACCGCGCGGGTCGCCGGGGCCGGCGTCAGGCCCTCGCGCAGTTCGACGGCGCGGGTCGCGGCGTAGAGCTCGACGGCGACGACCCGGGTGAGGTTGTCCACCGCGGTGCGCAGCTTGCGCGCCGCCGACCAGCCCATCGAGACGTGGTCCTCCTGCATGGCGGAGGACGGGATGGAGTCCACCGATGCCGGGGCGGCCAGCCGCTTCAGCTCGCTGACCAGCGCGGCCTGGGTGTACTGGGCGATCATCAGGCCGGAGTCGACGCCCGGGTCCCCGGCGAGGAAGGCGGGCAGCCCGTGCGAACGGTTCTTGTCCAGGAGGCGGTCGGTGCGACGCTCGGCGATCGAGCCCAGGTCGGCCGCGGCGATGGCCAGGAAGTCCAGGGCGTAGGCGACCGGCGCGCCGTGGAAGTTGCCGTTGGACTCCACCCGGCCGTCGGGCAGTACGACGGGGTTGTCGACGGCGGCGGCCAGCTCCCGCTCGGCGACCAGGCGGGCGTGCGCGAGGGTGTCCCGGCCGGCGCCGGCGACCTGTGGGGCGCAGCGGATGGAGTAGGCGTCCTGGACGCGCGGGGCGTCGTCCTGGTGGTGGCCGGTGAAGCCGGAACCGGCCAGGAACGCCAGCATGTTGGCGGCCGACGCGGCCTGGCCCGGGTGCGGCCGGATGGCGTGCAGCTCGGGTGCGAGGACCTTGTCGGTGCCGAGCAGCGCCTCCATGGAGAGCGCGGCGGTGATGTCCGCGGAGGTGAACAGCCGGGCCAGGTCGGCGCAGGCCATCACCAGCATGCCGAGCATGCCGTCGGTGCCGTTGAGGAGCGCCAGCCCCTCCTTCTCGCGCAGCTCGACGGGCTCGATGCCGTGCGCGGCCAGCAGCTCGCCGGACGGCCGGACGACGCCGTCGGGGCCCTCCGCCTCGCCCTCGCCCATCAGCGTCAGCGCGCAGTGCGAGAGCGGCGCCAGGTCGCCGGAGCAGCCGAGCGAGCCGTACTCGTGGACGACCGGGGTGATGCCGGCGTTCAGGAGGGCGGCCATGGTCTCGACGACCAGCGGGCGGACCCCGGTGTGCCCGGAGGCGAGGGTCTTCAGCCGCAGGAACATCAGGGCGCGGACCACCTCGCGCTCGACCCGCGGGCCCATACCGGCCGCGTGCGAACGCACGATGTTGCGCTGGAGCTGGGCGCGCAGCTCGGGACTGATGTGGCGTACGGCGAGGGCGCCGAAGCCGGTGGAGACGCCGTAGACCGGGTCCGGTTTGGCGGCGAGCTCGTCGATGAAGGCGCGGGCGGTGGCAACGGCCGCGCGGGCCTCCTCGGACAGCTCGATCCGGGCCGCGCCGCGGGCCACCGCGATGACGTCCTGTGCGGTGGTGCCGGACGTCCTCAGCACCACAGTGTGCATATCCATATTCAGGCACCCTAGAGACTGAATCGCCAGATGTCACCACCGGATTTCGGGATCACCCCTTACCGATCGTCACCGCCTCCGCTACCGATCATCGCCCGAGCCGGCCGCACCCGGCACCCGGCGCCCGTGCTCACCTCCGGAACTTCCGCCGCTCCGGCCCCGGCGGCGGCTCCGGCTCATCCGCCAACCGCACGACCGGATCGTCCGCACCACCGTGCCGCCCGGCCACCACCGGTTCGCCCGACTTCGCCGCCTTGGCCCGGTACTGGGCGGCGTCCGCCAGCCGGAACAGCCGCCGGGCGCTGTGCACCGGGCCGATCGGATCGCCGGTCGAGGCCACCCCCACCGCGACCCCCTCGCCGAGGTCCAGCTCCGCGGCCCGCCCACACAGCTCACCGGCCACCTTGACCACCTCGTCGGACACCGGGCCGACCGCCAGCAGACAGAACTCGTCCCCGCCCAACCGCGCCGCGAGCGTCCCCGGCAGCATCGCGCCGCACAGCGAAAGCACCGACCCGAAGCGCTCCAGCAGTCGGTCGCCGACCGCGTGCCCGCGCGAGTCGTTCACCTGCTTCAGCCCGTTCAGATCGCACACCACCAGGCTGACCACCGCCCCGTCGGCACGGTGCTGCTCCAGCGCCTCGTCCAGCCGCATATCGACGGCCCGGCGGTTGGCCAGACCGGTCAGCGCATCGGTGAACGCCAGCCGACGGGCCTGGGCCAGCCGCTCGGTCTGGGCGATCCCGGCGGCCGTGACCGCGGCGAGCACGGTCGCGAAATCGGCGTCCGCCCGCCCGAACACCGGCTCCCCGGGCCGCCGCGCCACATACAGCTCGCCCCACGCCCGGCCGTGCAGCACCAGCGGCGCCACCACACAGCAACCCCGCCCCCGCCGCCGCAGCGCGGCCACCCGCCCCCGGCGGCCGGGCGGCACCTCCGGGCCGTCGGAAGGTTCGCCGCCCGGCTCCCCCTCCGCCACGTCCACCCAGGCGCTCGGCGCCCCGCCGCCCGCCCACTGCTCGTGCAGGAACCCGACGATCTCCGAGAACTCGTGCACCGGATACGCCTCGTCGTCCGGGAACTCCCGCTCCCCCGGGGCGAGTTCGCCGACGTTCACCAGTACCCGCAGCTGCCCCCGCTCGCGCTCCCACTTGGAGATCGCCGCGAACGAGCCCCCCAACGCCTTCCGCACCCCCTGCGCCGCGGCCCGGGCCGAGTCGCGCAGCGCCGGCGCGGCCGCCATCGCCTGCGCCAGCTCCACTACGGCCCGCAGCCTCGCGTCACCCTCGCCCGTCACCGGATCCTCACATTCCGTAGCCGTGCGCACGCTCCGTATTACAGCGTAGGAATGATGGGCCCAATGTGCCCCTTCCGCCGGTCGACCACCACCGGAAGGAGCGGATGGGGCGGTCACTCCCCCGGCCAGTCCGGGTCCCGCTTCTCGTTGAACGCCGCGACCCCCTCGGCCCGGTCCCCGGAGAACGCCACGCTCCGCCACGCACCGTCCTCAAGATCCAGTCCGGCCCGGAGGTCCAACCCCTGCCCGAGCCGCATGGCGCGCTTGGCCGCGCGCAGCCCGACCGGCGAATTGCGGGCGATCGCGGCGGCCAGCGCCAGCGCCTCCGCCCGGTCCTGCCCGTCCGCCACGACCCGGTCCACCAACCCCAGCTCGCCCGCCTCGGCCGCCGGCACCCGGCGCGCGGTGAACACCAACTCGGCGGCCCGCGCCGCCCCCACCCGGCGCGGCAGCAGCTGCGTGCCGCCCCCGCCGGGAATGACGCCCACCGACACCTCCGGCAGCCCGACCACCGCGGTCCCGTCCGCGACGATCAGATCGCAGGCCAGCGCCAACTCGTAGCCGCCACCGAGCGCGAAACCGTGCACGGCGGCGACGGTCGGCATCGGCAACTCCAGCACACCGGTGTACGCGGCCCGGGTGCGCGGCCGCTGCCGCATCAGATCCGCATCGGTGAAGGAGTTCCGCTCCTTGAGGTCGGCGCCCACGCAGAACGCCCGCTCATGGGTGGAGGTGAGCACCACCGCCCGCACGGAGCGGTCGGCGGCCAGCGCGGCACACGCCTCCGCCAGCGCGTCGGCCATCTCCGTCGACACCGCGTTCATCGCCTTCGGCCGGTCCAGGACCAGCTCCGCCACGAAGCCGTGGCGCGCCACGCCGACCCATTCCTGTGCACCGAACCGCTGCATGCCGCCCTCCCGATCGCCGGTTAACGCTCGTTGACCTGACGACGAGGATCATGTCAGCTCAACGACGATTCCGGCAGGGCCACCGCGGCCGCACCCGCCTCACCTGCGGCGGGTCAACATCCACGGCTCGACGACGCCCAGCCCGCGCACCGGCCGCTGCCACATCGGCTGCAACGCGAAGCGGTACGGGGGCGGCGGGCTACCGGTGCCCTCCTGGGCGGCCTTCTCCGCGGCCGCGGCGTCCGCCTCGGAGACCGGTGCGTCGCCGGTACGCCCCAGCTCCACCGCGAACGCCTCGTCCACCAGCACGGTGTCCTTCGGCGCTATCGAGGTCAGCCGGCTGGCCAGATTGACCGTCGTCCCGAAGACATCGCCCATCCGGGTCGTGACCGTGCCGAACGCGATGCCGACCCGCAGCTCGGGCATCGTCTCGTCGTGGCCCATGGTCTCGATCAGCCGCAGCCCGATCTCGGCCGCGATGCCCGCGTCGTCCGCCGAGAAGAGCACCTCGTCGCCCAGCGTCTTGATGAGCCGGCCGCCGTGCGCGGCGACCAGGTCGGCGGCGGTGGTCTCGAACGCCTCGACCAGCTCGCCCAGTTCCTCCTCCTCCAGCCGCCGCGTCAGCCGGGTGAACCCGACCAGGTCGGCGAACCCGACGGCCAGCCGCCGGTCCACCATCTCCACGTCGTCCTGCGCCTGGACAACCCGCCCGGTGGCCGCGGCGAGCTGCCGCCGCCAGACGTAGACCAGGAACTCCTCCAGCTCCGGGAGCAGCAGCTCGACCAGCGGATAGGTGATCTCCGTACGGGTCAGGCCGGAGTCCTGGGGCTCGGTCAGCCCCTCCAGGAAGGAGTCGATCTGCCAGTCGGCGAGCCGGGCCGTGGTCTGACCGGTGGAACGGGCGACCTGCACGGCCATCGCCTCGCTCAGCAGCCCCGCCTCGACGAGGCCGGCGAGGCGGCGCAGGGCCAGCACGTCGGCCTCGGTCAGGGCCTTGACCTGGCCGATGTCCGCAAAGCCCATGGCCCGCCAGAAGCGGGCCGCGAGATCCATGGAGACGCCGGCGCTGCGGGCCGCCTGGAACGGTGTGTAGCGGCGGTCGGCACCGAGGATGAGCTGTTCGAGCTTGACGGCGATGTTGTTCTCGCCGTTCTCCCCGCCGCTCTCGTTGCCGCCGTCGCTCTCGTCGCCGCCGTCGCTCTCGCCGTCGTCGTTGCTCTCGCCGCTGGCCTTGTTCTCGCCGCTGCCGTCGGAGTGCTCGTTGCCGCGCTCGACGCTGCCGCCGTCTGCCCCCTCGGGGCCGCCGTCGCTCCTTGCGGGGTCGCCGGTGGGCTCGCCCGCAGGCGCCTCGCCCACCGCCTCACCCTCGGCGTCCGCGCCGCGCGGGGTGGCCCCCGGCTCGTCGACGGTCACCGACCGCTCCCTGTCCGTTCCCTGCGCACGGCCCTTCCGATCTTGCTGCTCGCCCATGATCCGCTGCCTGCCGACGGACCGCCTCAACGATACGGCAGGTGTGCTCTGCCTCACGTAGTCGCTGCGCTCGGCTCGTGGCCCGCGGTGGGGTTCCGGTCGGTGGCGCATGCCGCCGGGCCCGGCCGGCGGGTGGGTCCGGCGGAAGGGCTCCCGCCGGAACCGCAACGGGTGAGGCGCGACTACGACGCCGGTCGGAGGTGGACGATGTCGCCCGCGTCCACCGCCTGTTGGGTGCCGTCCGGGGTGGCCAGGACGAGGCGGCCGTCGGCGTCGAGGGCGACCGCTTCGCCCTCGATGGAGCGGTCGCCCGGGAGGTCCGCCCGCACGTTCCGCCCCAGGGTGGCGCAGCCCGCCGCGTACGCCTCCTGGAGGCGGCAGGTGGCCGGGTCGCCGTTGGTCGCCTGCCAGGCGCCGTACCAGTCCTCCAGCGAGCGGAGCACGGCCCGTAGCAGGGGGTCCCGGTCGGTGTGCTCGGCGCCGGCGAGGGCGAGGGAGCCGGCGGTGGTGACGGGGAGTTCGTCGGCGGTGAGCGAGACGTTGAGGCCGATGCCGACGACGACGCCGTCACCGGCGCGTTCGGCGAGGATGCCGCCCGTCTTGCGTTCGTCGCCGTCGACCGTGACCAGCAGGTCGTTGGGCCACTTGAGTGCGGTGTCGACGCCGGCGAAGCGGGCGATCGCGGCGGCCGTGGCCACCCCGGTGAGGAGCGGGAGCCAGCCCCAGCGGGCGGGCGGCACGGTCGGCGTGAGGTAGACGGAGAAGAAGAGGCCGGAGCGCGGCGGCGCCGACCAGCGGCGGTCCAGGCGGCCGCGGCCGGCGGACTGTTCCTCGGCGACGAGGACGGTCCCCTCGCGCAGGCCGCCGGCGGCCGCGCGCTCGGCGAGGTCGGTGTTGGTGGAGCCGGTGGCGGGGACGACGTCCAGTGCGGACCAGAGCGAGTCGGGTCGGATCAGGGCCCGGCGCAGCGCGTTGGCATTCAACGGCGGGCGGCTCAGATCACTCCAGCGACCGGCGTCTTTGTCCCGGTTTTCCGGTGGTTGAGGCGTCATGGCCCCAGCCTAGGTGTGGTCAACGACGCAGTGCCGGAGAGCAGTCCCGCCGATACGCTACGAGTCGGTAGCCACACCCGTACTCCCCTCCGTACGAGTGCCAGTCCAGGACGAGCAGGAGCCGCATCCCGATGTCCGAACCGGAAGCAAACATCCACACCACCGCGGGCAAATTGGCGGATCTACAGCGACGGGTCGAGGAAGCCACTCATGCCGGCTCCGCCCGTGCGGTGGAAAAGCAGCACGCCAAAGGGAAGTTGACGGCGCGTGAGCGTATCGATCTCCTTTTGGACGAGGGCTCGTTCGTCGAGCTCGACGAGTTCGCCCGGCACCGGTCGACGAATTTCGGGATCGAGAAGAACCGGCCCTACGGAGATGGCGTCGTCACGGGCTACGGGACCGTCGACGGCCGTCCGGTGTGCGTGTACTCGCAGGACTTCACGATCTTCGGCGGGTCGCTCGGCGAGGTCTACGGCGAGAAGATCGTCAAGGTGATGGACTTCGCGCTGAAGAACGGCTGCCCGGTCATCGGGATCAATGACGGCGGCGGTGCCCGGATTCAGGAGGGGGTGGCCGCACTCGGGCTGTTCGCGGAGATTTTCCGGCGCAATGTGCATGCGTCGGGAGTGGTGCCGCAGATTTCCCTGATCGTGGGTCCGTGCGCGGGCGGCGCGGTGTATTCGCCGGCCATAACGGATTTCACGGTGATGGTCGACCAGACGTCACACATGTTCATCACCGGACCGGACGTCATCAAGACGGTGACGGGCGAGGACGTCGGCTTCGAGGAGCTGGGCGGGGCCCGTACGCACAACACGACCTCGGGCGTGGCGCACCACATGGCGGGTGACGAGAAGGACGCCATCGAGTACGTCAAGGGGCTGCTGTCCTACCTGCCGTCCAACAACCTCTCGGATCCGCCGGCCTTCCCGGAGGAGGCGGACCTGACGGTCTCCGACGCGGACCACGAGCTGGACGTGCTGATCCCGGACTCGGCCAACCAGCCGTACGACATGCACACGGCGATCGAGCATGTGCTGGACGACGGCGAATTCCTGGAGACCCAGGCGCTGTTCGCGCCGAACATGCTCACCGGGTTCGGACGGGTCGAGGGGCATCCGGTCGGCGTGGTGGCCAATCAGCCGATGCAGTTCGCCGGGTGTCTGGACATCAACGCGAGCGAGAAGGCCGCGCGGTTCGTGCGCACCTGCGACGCGTTCAACGTCCCGGTGTTGACGTTCGTCGACGTCCCGGGCTTCCTGCCGGGGACGGACCAGGAGTACGACGGGATCATCCGGCGCGGCGCCAAGCTGATCTACGCCTATGCGGAGGCGACGGTTCCGCTGATCACGGTGATCACCCGGAAGGCGTTCGGCGGGGCGTACGACGTCATGGGTTCCAAGCACCTGGGTGCGGATCTGAACCTCGCGTGGCCGACCGCGCAGATCGCGGTGATGGGCGCGCAGGGCGCGGTGAACATCCTGCACCGCCGGACGCTGGCCGCGATCGAGGACCCGGCCCAGCAGGAGTCCCGGCGCCAGGAGCTGATCCAGGAGTACGAGGACGCCCTGCTGAATCCTTACGTCGCGGCCGAGCGGGGCTATGTCGACGCGGTGATCATGCCGTCCGAGACCCGGCGGCACATCGTCCGCGGACTGCGCACGCTGCGCAACAAGCGGGAGGCGCTGCCGCCGAAGAAGCACGGCAACATCCCGCTGTAGTCCCCGCCGTAGGAGGTCGGTCGACGATGATCAAGGTCGTACGGGGCAATCCCACCCCTGAGGAGTTGGCCGCCGCACTGGCGGTGGTGCAGGCCCGGGCGGCGGCGGTGGCCGCCGGTGCCGCCCCGAAGGAGGGTGGGCACGGTAGCGAGTGGTCGGATCCGGCGGCGACGGTTCCGGCCCGGTCCCGGCTGCCCCATCCGGGACCGCGGGCCTGGCGGACCAGCTTCTGGCCGCGGTGACCTGGCGAAATCCGGTCGGTGCATAGTGCACTGACTAGTCCTTCGTGGTGCGGCGCCTGAGTACGCGTACTCAGGCGCCGTTGCCGTGGGGGACGGGAGGATCGACGCCATGCTGTGGTCCGATCCGCCCGATGAACCGCCCGAGGAGCTGCACGAGGTGCAGGCGAAGCTCCGTCGGATGGGCTTCGTGCTCGCCACGGCGATCATGGTGGGGACCCTGGTACTCCTGGTGAGGTGACGCCCCTTCCGGGGGCTCCGGTTCCCGGAACCCGGATGGGATGCGGCGCCCCCTCGCCCCTCCACCCCCTCACCCCGGGAACCTCTTCCACCCCCCGCAACTTCACCCCCTGCAACCGCAGGGCCCTAAATTGCATCTTTCTCTCTCGACAGTGCAATTCGGGCATGCGGCGGTGCGGTGACCGGCCGGCCGCCTGCCGGGCTGGAGGGGAGACCATGAACAGGCCGCTCAGACACATAGCCGTCTTCTGCGGGGTGTTGGTGCTCGCCCTGCTGGTCCGGGTGACCTGGGTGCAGTTCGTGCAGGCTGATCAGCTCGCGAACGACGACCACAACCGACGGGTCAAGATCGAGGCGTACTCGTACCCGCTCGGCAACATCATCGTGGACGGCAAGCCGGTCACCGGGTCGGTGGAGACCAGCGGCGACTTCAGGTACAAGCGGACCTACACCGACGGTGCGATGTACGCCCCGGTCACCGGATACGCCCGGCAGGCGGCGGGCGAGACCATGCTGGAGGGCGTCTACAAGAAGGTGCTCAGCGGCAAGGACGACCGGCTGTTCTTCAACCGGGCGCGGGGGATGCTGACGGGTGAGAAGCCGCGCGGCGGCGACGTCCTGACGACCATCAGCGAGAAGGCACAGAAGGCCGCGTACAAGGGGCTGACCGATCTGCACGCCAACGGCGCGGTGGTCGCCCTCGACCCGCGGTCCGGCAAGATCCTGGCGATGGCCAGCACGCCGTCGTACGACCCGTCGGCCTTCGCGGGGCTGTCGGACGCGGAGGGCAAGAAGTACCTGGCGCTCGACGCCGACAAGAGCAAGCCGATGAACAACCGGGCGCTGCGCGAGATCTACCCGCCGGGGTCCACCTTCAAGGTGCTCACCGCGGCCGCGGCCCTGGAGCACGGCACCGTCACCGACATCAACGCCTCCTCCGGCGCCCCGGCCCCGTACACCCTTCCGCAGACCCGTACCCAGGTGGGCAACGACGTCGTGGGGGCGCCGTGCGACAAGGCGTCGCTGAAGACCGGTATGCAGTGGTCCTGCAACAACGTCTTCCTGGATGCCGCGCACAAGCTGGGCACGGACAAAATGCGGGAGACCGCGGAGAAATTCGGATTCAACGCGGAGCAGTTCATTCCGGTGCGTTCCGCGGTGAGTGGATATCCGAGCAAGTTGGACCAGCCGCAGACCGCGCTGACCGGTATGGGGCAGGGCAGTGTGACCAGCACGCCGTTGCAGATGGCGATGGTCGCCGCCGGTATCGCCAACAACGGCAAGGTGATGAAGCCGTATCTGGTCGAGGAGTTGCGCGGTCCGGATCTGTCCACGATCGAGAAGTTCGATCCGACGCCGCTGAACCCGAAGGATCCGCAGGCGGTATCGGAGGACACCGCGAAGAAGGTGCAGGAAATGATGGAGTACACCGCTTCGGACGGCACCGCCTCGAAGGCGAAGATCGACGGGGTGACGGTCGGCGGCAAGACCGGTACCGCGCAGCACGGTGCGAATGTGAACGATGAGCGGCCGTACGCCTGGTTCGTCTCCTACGCGAAGTCGCCCGACGGGAGTTCGCCGGTGGCGGTGGCGGTCTTCGTCGATCCGAAGGACATGGACATCCCGCGGTCGGAGATCGCCGGCGGGAAGTTGGGCGGGCCGATCGCGAAGTCGGTGATGGAGGCCGTGCTCAAGAAGTAGGGAATTCCGGGACGCGGAATGCGACGGGCCGGGCGGCCGGGAAAAAGGGGAAATGATCTCCCTTGAGTACCGGGGCCCGGCCCGTTTCCTGTGGGTTTCCTGTGGCGCCGGCTGTGCGTTCGCTGTGACCGCCGGCAATGCTTACGGAGGATTTACTGAGGGCGCCCCTACCTTCGCCTAATGGTCACCATTAATACGTTCCCGGTGCGGCGGCCCGCGCTCCGGCTCCTCGTCGCGGCCACCGGTCTCGGTGTCCTCGCCACCGGCGCCGTCGGCTGCTCCGCCCGGCCCGCGCAGGACTCCCCCGGCGGCCGGTCGAGCAGCGCCGCACGGGCCGCCGCCCCCACTCCCCGCTCGATGGGCCTGCGGGACGCCCCCAACGCCCGCGACCTCGGCGGATACCGGACCGCCGACGGCCACCAGGTCCGCCACGGCGTGGTCTACCGCGCCGACGCCCTGAACCACCTCACCCCCGCCGAGCAGCAGACCCTCACCAGGGACGGCATCACCCAGGACCTCGACTTCCGCTCCCCGGCGGAGGTGGCGACCGCCCGGGACGCACTGCCGGCCGGCGTCCGGCGCACCGCCCTGCCCGTCTACGACCCCGGCGCCGACCTCTCCCGGACCATGGGCACGCTCCTCGCGGGCGGCCCGGCGGCCCAGCAGCAGGCGCTCGGTGCCGGCAAGGCGGTGCGGATGATGGACGCGTACTACGCCTGGCTGGTCAAGGACCCGGCGGCCGGCAAGGCGTTCGGGGCGGCGGCCCGGGCGGTCGCCGACGGCCGGACGCCGGTGCTCTACCACTGCACCCAGGGCAAGGACCGCACGGGCTGGATGAGCGCCGTCCTGCTGACCGCGGCGGGCGTGCCGCGGGCCACCGTCGACCAGGACTACCTGGCGTCCAACCACTACCTCCAGGCATCCAACGACCGTCAGCTGGCGCAGCTCCGGGCGGCCGGCAAGGTCAAGGACCCGGCGCTGCTGGAGCCGGTGCTCGGGGTGCGGGAGAGCTATCTGAACGCGGCGTTCAACGAGGTCACGACCGCGTACGGGTCGTTCGACGGCTATCTGAGAAAGGGGCTCGGGCTGGACCGGGCCACGGAGCAAAAGCTCCGGCAGCGGCTGACCAGCGCGTGAGGGGGGCCTCGTAGATGTCCCCGAAGCTGCACGCCTTCGTCATGGCCGCCCTGTGTGCGGTGCTGGTCCTGCTCGGACTGTGGGCGTGGCGCCCGCTCGTCCGGCGGCGCGGATGGCCGTCCGTGCCGACCCTGCTCTTCCTGGTGACCTGCGGTCTGTGCGTCGGGATCACGCTCCCCGACCAGATCGCGCCGGGCGTCCTCGCGCGGCTGCACGAGTGCGTCGTCGAGGACGGGGCCGGGGTGCGGACGCTGGGTGTGGGCGCCGGGCACCAGGCGGTCAACGTCCTGTTGTGGATCCCGCCGGCGCTCTGCGGGGTGCTGGCGACCCGGCGGGCGCTGCTGGTGCCGCTCGGCATCTCCGCCACCTGGGCCGCCGTCGAACTGTTGCAGACCCTCGACCCGGTGCGGGACTGCCAGCCCGCGGACTGGGCGCACAACACCCTGGGGGCCGCGCTCGGTGCGCTCGCGGGATGGCTGGCGCTGTGGGTCGCCCGGCACCGGGCCCCGGCCCGCTGACCGCCGCCGGCTCCGTACGATGGCGGGCATGACCGAAGCTCCCCGCCCCCGCCGTCTCGTCCTCGCGTCCCAGTCCCCGGCCCGTCTCGGCCTGCTCCGGCAGGCCGGGTTGGCGCCCGAGGTCCTGGTCAGCGGGGTCGACGAGGACGCGCTGACCGCCGCCACCCCGAAGGAGCTGGCCCGGGTGCTGGCCGAGGCGAAGGCCGCCGCGGTCGCGGCCCGGCCGGAGGCCGCGGGGGCGCTGGTCGTCGGCTGCGACTCGGTCCTGGAGCTGGACGGGCGGGCGCTCGGCAAGCCGGCGGACGCCGAGGACGCCACGGCCCGCTGGAAGTCCATGCGCGGCCGGTCCGGGGTCCTGCGGACCGGCCACTGCGTGATCGACACCGCGACCGGCCGGCAGGTGTCGGCCACCGCGTCCACCACGGTCCGCTTCGGCGAGCCCAGCGACGCCGAGATCGCCGCGTACGTGGCCAGTGGTGAACCGCTGTACGTGGCGGGCGCGTTCACCCTCGACGGCCGCTCGGCGCCGTTCATCGACGGGATCGACGGCGACCCGGGCAACGTCATCGGCCTCTCGCTTCCGCTGTTCCGACGCCTGCTGGCCGACCTGGGCATCGCGATCACGGAGTTGTGGGCCTGAGCCCGACCGGCCCTCGGAACGGCCCGGTGGTGCTCAGCCGAAGCCCAGCATGCCGGTCGAGTCGATGTCGACGGTGACCACCCCGGGCGGGTAGGCGCTCTCCTCCCCGGTCAGCAGGATGGGCATGCCGGTGAACTCGGGGCGCGGCAGTGCGCAGTACAGCGCATGGCAGGTGTCCGGGCCGCCGTAGCCGTCGCGGATCATCGTTCCGACGCTCACGGCGGCGGTCGTGTCGAGGCTGTCGACGGCGACGGCGGAGAAGGCGAGCACCCGGCGGGAGAGGTCCTCGTCGGCGGCCTCGGCCCGGAGCAGGCACAGTGCGGGGATGATCAGCCGGTCGCCGGGTGTCCTCGCCATGTTGCCGGCCAGCAGGTTCAGCGTCCTGTGACCGCCGGCGAGGGCGGTGACGGCACTGGTGTCGAGGATGATCACGCAGCGGCACCCCGGGCGGCGCGGACCTTCTCGGCGGCGATCTTGTAGATGTTGCCGAGCACGTCAGGGGCCTGTTCGAACTCCTCGTCCGCGATGTCCACGCCCATCAGGCGACGGACCACCTCCCGGTCCGCGGCCGGTCAGAACACCGGCAGCGCCCACAGGTTGCCGTCGTTCATCACGAAGACGCGGTTGCCGTCGGCGGACAGCCACTGGCGGCCCTGCGAGTCGGGCAGTTTGTAGCTCCAGATCGGCATGCCGCTGTTCTTGTCCATGGTCTGCACCTCGGCCTGCATGCCGACACCGACGGTGTAGACGGTCCAGATGCCGCCGCCCTGGACCACGATCGGTGTGGTGATGCCGGCGGCGCCGCGGACCTGGAAGATCTCCTTGCCGTTGTCGGGCCGGCGCTTGAGCGGCAGCGTGGACTCGGTCCCGTCGTCGTGTTCGAGGTTCTCGAAGGCCGCGTAGACGGCGTCGGGGTAGGCGGTGACCACGCCGTAGCGGGAGGGGCGGTTGAGGTAGTCCTTCTCCTTGACGTGCCACAGTTCCTTGCCGTCGGTGATCCGGCGGGCGGTGAGTGTGTGGCCGCCGAAGTAGACGGTGGAGCCGGAGAGGGCCGGGCGGACGTAGCGGTCGGACTGGTTGCGGATGTCCCAGACCCGGCGGCCGGTGGCGGTGTCCACGGCCAGGACGTGCCCGTCGAGGGTGGCCAGGACCAGTCGGCCCTCGGCGATCACCCCGGGCGGATTGGCCTTGGCGCGGAACGGCGGGTCGATCGGCGCGGTCCAGCGGATCTTGGCGTCGGACCGGCCGATGGCGCGCAGCCGGTGGTCCTTGGTGAGCGCGTAGACGGTGTGCTCGTCGGCGGCGAGCAGGGACTCGGCCTCGGCGGGCGCGGTCCAGCGGGGCTCGCCGGTGGCGGCGACGAAGGTGCGCAGGGTGCCCCCGGCATCGACCGCGGCGATCAGCCGGTCGGAGAGCGAGAGGTAGCGGCCGGTGGCGCGGACGTCGGGCGCGGCCCAGCGGCGTTTGCCGTCGACGACGTTGTGGGCCGCGATACCGCCGCCGCGGGCGCCGAAGACTAGGACGTCGCGGACCGGCAGAGGCGCGGGGGTGTCGTCGGCGAGGACGTCGAGCGGGCCCCAGAGTGCCTTGGGGGAGCCGCCGACGAGGTAGTCGCCGTCGTCGGCGGAGAGCGGGTGGGCCTTTGGGGTCTGCGCGGCCGGCGGGACGGCGAACGGGTCGGCCTTCCGCACCGGTGGGCGCGTACGGGGCCACCAGAGTGCGGCCGCGCCGCCGCCCGCGGCGAGCACCGCCCCGCCGGCGGCGGCACCGAGCAGCAGCCGGCGCCGCGAGACCGGAGTGCCGGACTCCGGCGCCGCGGTCAGCGTGGTGAGTGCGTGGATGCCGCTCTCCCGCTCCTTGATCTCCTGGGCGACCGGGCCGCGCCGCCAGGCCCGGTCGGCGCCCCGGGGCGGTGCGCAGGCGGCCGCGAGGGCCGCCGGGGTGGGGCGGGCCGCGGCGTCCTTGGCCAGCAGCGGTTCGATCAGCGGGCGGAGCGGTGCGGGGACGCCGCTGAGGTCGGCGGCGTCGTGCACGACGCTGTACTGGACGGCGGCGATATGGCCGCCGTCGAAGGCGCGCCGGCCGCTCGCCGCGTACACCAGGACGGCGCCCAGCGAGAAGAGGTCGGCGGGCGGCGCGACCCGGCGGCCCAGGACCTGTTCGGGGGCGCCGTAGCCGGGGGTGACCGGGATCTGGCCGGTGGTGGTGAGGGTCAGGCCGTGCTCGGGGCGGGCGATGCCGAAGTCGATGATGCGCGGACCGGACGAGGTCAGGACGATGTTCGGCGGTTTGAGGTCGCGGTGGATCAGGCCGGTGGCGTGGATGTCGGCGAGGGTGCGCGCGAGGGCCGCGCCCAGCGCCCGTACCGCCGCTTCGTCGAACGGGCCGTGTGCCTCGACGGCCTGGTCGAGCGTCGGCCCGGCGAGGAACTCGGTGGCGATCCAGGGGCGGCCGCCTTCGGTCCGGGCGCCGAGGACGTTCGCGACGCCGGTGCCGGTGACCGCCCGGGCGGTCTGTGCCTCGCGGACGAAACGCTGGGCGAGTTGGGTGTCGCCGGCGAGTTCGGGCCGCAGCACCTTGACCGCGGCGACCGTGCCGGCCGCGTCCTGGCCTACGTAGACCTTGCCCATGCCGCCTTCGCCGAGCACGCCGAGCAGGCGGTACGGGCCGAGCCGGAGCGGGTCTCCGGTGTCGAGAGGTGTCATGGGGCGGGAGCTTTCTGACGGAGGGCCGGCGGGGTGCGCCGGGTCACTGGAGCGGGAACCCGGCGAGGAAGCGGCCGCCGAGCGCGAGGACCACCTTGCTCGCGTCGTGGGCGGCGAAGCGGTCCGCGGTGGTCGTGTAGGTGTGGGCGGTGAGGTGGGAGGTGAGGCTCACGGCGCGCAGGACGCCCTCGCTCTTGCTGTGGACGTAGACGTGGCCGGGGCCGACGACCGGCGGGTCGTAGACGGCGGACTGTCCGGCGTCGCCGCCCTGTTGGGCCCAGCGCACCTTCCCGGTGGCCGCGTCGAACGCGACGGCGCCGAGGCCCTTCTCCACGGCGTAGAGCACGCCGTCCTTGAGGGTCGGCGGCCCGTAGGTCTTTCCGGCGCGGGCGGTGGAGGTGTCCCAGGCCGGGGTGCCGTCGGTCAGGCGGTGGGCGCGCAGGGGCCCGTTGCCCAGATAGACGTGGCGGGCGTCGGTGGCCAGTTGGGGGCGTACGAGGTCGCGGGAGGCGGGGAACGGCCGGTCCCAGGCGAGGGCGCCGGTGCGGGTGTCCCGGGCCTGGGCGCGGATGGTCCCGTCGTTGGCCTCGAAGAGCAGGACCAGGCGGTCGCCGACGGCCTTGGCGGCCAGGTAGTACAGGCGGGTGGAGCCGACGTACTTGACCTTGGGCGGGCGGTCCGGCAGCGGCTGCCGCCAGCGCACCGTGCCGTGGGTGCGGTCGACGGCGGTGACGTACCAGCTCTGGCCCTGCTGGAAGTAGATGTCGGTGCTCCGCCCGACGCAGCCCACCAGGTAGAACGTGTCGGCGGTGACGCAGAGCAGCTGGTTGAGCCACATGCAGCCGTTGAAGTCGGCGAGTTCGACGGCGGTTTTGCCCGCCTTGCCGGTGACCGGGTCGAGCGGCACGATCCGCAGCGGGGCGCTGGCGCCGTGCTCGACGGGGAGGCGGTAGAGGTGGGTGGCGTCCCAGGCCGTCTGCCAGCTGCCGTGCTCGGCGTCGGTCGTCCAGGCGACGCTGCCGGTCGGCGGGTCGATACCGGCCAGGCCCGCGCCGGCGAACACCAGCCCCAGGTCCTCGAAGGCGGCCGGCGGGGCGGGGTTGCCGGGCGTGACGTCGGTCTCCGGCTCGCCGACCTGCTGCTGCCAGAGCGAGTCCAGTTTCTTCTTCGCCAGCGGGGGGACGGTGGGGCCGGCGGTGGGCTTTGGGTACGGGGGTGTGCCGGGGCCGGCGTCGCCGGAGGAGAGCCAGGCCCACAGTCCGGTGCCGGCGCCCGCCACGCCGAGGGCGGCGCCAGCCCCGGCGGTCAGCAGGCCGCGGCGGGACAGCCGGCCCTTGGCGGGGGTGTCGGTGGGGGGCGGCAGCGTCGGGGTGCCCTCCGGGGCGGGCAGCCGCTCGGGCGTGAGCTGCCAGACCTCGCTCGCCCGGGCGCCGATCTGGGCCAGCAGCGGGTCCGGCAGGTGGTCGGCGAACTCCCCGCCGCCGTCGTGCAGTTGGCCGGCCAGTTCGGTCGTGGTGGGGCGGGCGGCCGGATCCTTGGCCAGGCAGCGGGACAGCAGCGGGACCAGGGCGTCCGGGGTGCCGGTGAGGTCGGGGTCGGCGTAGCGGACCCGGTAGAGCAGGTCGGCGGGTTGTCCGCCGCCGAACGGGCCGCGGCCGGTGGCGGCGAAGACCAGGACGCCGGCGAGCGCGAAGACGTCGCCGGCCGGGGCGTGCTCCTGTCCGGACGCCTGCTCCGGCGACATGAAGGCCGGGGTGCCGACGGCGGAGCCGGTGTGGGTGAGTCGTTCGTCGCCGAGGGCACGGGCGATGCCGAAGTCGATGACCTTCGGGCCGTGCGCGGTGACCATGATGTTGGACGGTTTGAGGTCGCGGTGGACGACGTCGGACCGGTGCAGCTGGCCGAGCGCCCCGCACAGCGCCGCCCCCAGGGCCCGTACCGCGGCTTCGGGCAGTGGGCCGCACTGCTCCACCGCGTCGTCGAGCGGCGGGCCGAGGACGTACTCGGTGGCCAGGTAGGGGGTTTCGGCGGCCGGGTCGGCGGCGACGACCTGGGCGCCGTAGCGGCCGCCGATGACCCGCGCGGCGTCCGCCTCCAGCCGGAACCGGGTGCGGAACTCCGCGTCCCGGGCGATCCGGGCGTGCATCGTCTTCAGCGCCAGAGTGCGGCCGCCCGGTGAGCGGGCCAGGTAGACGGTGCCCATACCGCCGCTGCCCAGCCGGGCGATCAGGCGGTACGGGCCGAAGCCGGACGGGTCGTCGTGGGTGAGCGGGAGGGGCACGGGCGTCAGTCCTGGCGACGGGTGGGGGCTATCGGGAGGGTGGCGCCGGCCGGCACCGGGGTGGGCGGCGCGGCGTCCGCGGGCGTGGCGGGGGCCGGGGTGGCCGGGGCGCCGGCCGGGCGCTTGCCGGCGGGGACGTCGGCGGCCAGCAGTGACGCCGATTGGCGGGCCAGCGCCGCGATCACCCGGCCGGGCAGCCAGCCGGGGCCGAGCCCGGCGGTGCCGCGGCCGGCGGTGCCGCGGCCGGCGGGCCCGAAGGCGGCGTCCGGCTCGGTCGGTACGGGGGCGGCGGCGGGCGACGGCGCCGGCGTGCCGTCCGCGGCCGGGGCGAGCGCGTCGAGGAGTGCGGCGGGCTGCGGGCGGGCGGCCGGGTCCCTGGCCAGGCACGCGGAGATCAGGGTCCGCAGCCCGGCGGGCAGTTCCTCCCGTTCGGGCACGGTGTACCCGGTGGCCGCGTACGCCAGCGTCGCGCCCAGTGCGTAGACGTCGCCGGCCGGTTGCGCGGGCCCGCCGGCGGCCTGCTCCGGCGGCAGGCTGCCGGACTCCAGGCCGGGCAGCCCGGAGCGCGGGGTGCCGTCCGCGGCCGCGGCCCGGACCGCGCCGAAGCAGCTCAGCCGGGGCCCGTCGGCGGCCAGCAGCACCGCGGCCGGGGAGACCCCGGCGTGGCTGAGGCCCTGTCCGTGCCCGATGATCAGGGTTTCCGCGAGGGCCGCGCCCAGGGCGCGTACGGTGCGCTCGGGCAGCGGGCCGCCGTGCGCGTCGAGGGCGGCGGGCAGCGGCAGCACCGGCAGGTAGGGGCGGGCGTGCCAGGGGGTGTCACCCCTTGCGGAGACCTCGGTGGCCGGGGCCGCCCACGGTCCGAGCAGGTAGCGGGAGGTCTCCGCCTCGGCGCGGAAGCGTCCGGGGTCGGCGTCGGGCAGCGGCAGGCCGAGCAGTACCGTCCGGTCGCCGTCCGCGCTGCGCGCCACGTAGCGGCGCTCGGGTACGGGTACGGGGGACGCCGGGTCGTCCAGTCGACTCAGTACGAGGTAGGGACCGACCGGATCGAATCGTTCCGGTTCGCTGGCCCCTGTGGCGTGCGCCCGCATGGGCCCCTCCCCCGTGTCTTCTCCTGTCGGACGCCGTCCCGCCACCCCGGCCCCGGTGGCGTACGGCCCGACGAGCCTACAAGGGTGCTCCCGGCGCCCCCGGAGCGGTGTCCAACGGGGGTCGCGGCGGCCGGAGTTCAGACCGCGCCGGGTCGCGGGGCTCAGGCGGCGGCGCCGCCCGGGGCGGTGTCCGGGGCCGGGCGCGCCTCGCCGTAGGCCACCAGCGTCAGCACGAGCAGGGCCAGCACCACCATCGCGGCGCCGAACGCCGGCCAGCCGACCAGTCCGACGGCGAGCGCCCCGAGGACGCCGTGCACCACGGCGCAGCAGATCAGCGCGATGCGCGGGAGGCGGCCGGGGGCCCGGTCCCGTAGGGCGCCGCGCAGCAGTACCGCGGCGCAGAAGAGGAGGAAGAGCGCGAAGACCGCGCCGCCGGCCCAGGTGCCGGCGGACATGGCGCCCGGCCGCAGCCCGGCCAGGGACATCTGCTGCCGGTCGACCACGATGCTCAGGATCCAGTTCAGCAACAGGATCCCGGCCGCTTCGAGGACCAGGACCACCGCTGCCGCCAGGGCCACCGGTCTGCGTGCCGTCACCACCCCACCCACCCCACTTCCACCGTCATGCACGTCGCGCGCTGTCCGCGCCATCATGCGCCGCCGTCACGAGCCGTTACCAGGAGTACGGAAGGCATCTCGCACGCTACTAATGGGTAACACCTACGGCAAGGGGTCTGCACCACCTCATGCAACCCCCCTCCGGCATGCCCCCGCCCGCCGCGCTCACCCGAAAACTTTCACTCGCCCATTCGTAGGGACTCCACAAAGAATTGACGGTCCGCCGGACGTCCACAGTTCGAGACCTAGGCCACACCGTGCCGCGAGCCGGAGCCCCGGAATCCGGGCCTACCCTGGGATTCCAACGGACTTTGGTCCCTCACCACCGCCGCGTGCACGCTCTGTGTGGGCAAGCTCACCCCAGGGAACGGGTCGGCACGCGGTGTCGCCAGTCCCTAAACTTGCTGCGTTCATTGTGTTGCGGCGTAGCGCCCAGGAAGGACCCATCGTGCGCAAGGTGCTCATCGCCAACCGTGGCGAAATCGCTGTCCGCGTTGCCCGTGCATGCCGGGACGCCGGGATCGGGAGCGTAGCCGTCTACGCCGCCCCGGACCGGGACGCCCTGCACGTGCGTGCCGCGGACGAGGCATACGCCCTGGGCGGTGACACCCCTGCCACGAGTTACCTGGACATCGCCAAGGTCCTCCAGGCGGCCGCCGATTCCGGTGCCGACGCGATCCACCCCGGCTACGGCTTCCTCTCCGAGAACGCCGAGTTCGCCCAGGCCGTCCTGGACGCGGGCCTGACCTGGATCGGCCCGCCCCCGCACGCCATCCGCGACCTCGGCGACAAGGTCGCGGCCCGGCACATCGCCCAGCGTGCCGGCGCCCCGCTGGTCGCCGGCACCCCGGACCCGGTCTCCGGCTCCGACGAGGTCGTCGCCTTCGCCCGGGAGCACGGTCTGCCGATCGCCATCAAGGCGGCGTTCGGCGGCGGCGGCCGCGGCCTGAAGGTCGCCCGCACCCTGGAAGAGATCCCCGAGCTCTACGACTCCGCCGTCCGCGAGGCGGTCGCCGCCTTCGGCCGCGGCGAGTGCTTCGTCGAGCGCTACCTGGACCGTCCGCGCCACGTCGAGACCCAGTGCCTCGCCGACAAGCACGGCAACGTGGTCGTCGTCTCCACCCGTGACTGCTCGCTCCAGCGCCGCCACCAGAAGCTCGTCGAGGAGGCCCCCGCGCCGTTCCTGAGCGACGAGCAGAACGCCGAGCTGTACCGCGCCTCCAAGGCCATCCTCAAGGAGGCCGGCTACGAGGGCGCCGGCACCTGCGAGTTCCTCGTGGGCCAGGACGGCACCATCTCCTTCCTGGAGGTCAACACCCGCCTCCAGGTGGAACACCCGGTCACCGAGGAGGTCACCGGCCTGGACCTGGTCCGCGAGATGTTCCGGATCGCCGACGGCGAGGAACTGGGCTACGACGACCCGGCGGTGCGCGGCCACTCCTTCGAGTTCCGGATCAACGGCGAGGACCCGGGCCGCAACTTCCTCCCCGCGCCCGGCACGGTCACCACGTTCGCCGCGCCGTCCGGTCCGGGCGTCCGCCTGGACGCGGGCGTGGAGGCCGGCTCGGTCATCGGCCCGGCCTGGGACTCCCTGCTGGCCAAGCTGATCGTCACCGGCGCCACCCGCGAGCAGGCCCTCCAGCGGGCCGCCCGCGCGCTGAACGAGTTCCAGGTGGAGGGCATGGCCACCGCCATCCCGTTCCACCGCACGGTCGTCAAGGACCCGGCGTTCGCTCCCGAACTCACCGGCTCCGCCGCGCCGTTCACCATCCACACCCGCTGGATCGAGACCGAGTTCGTCAACGAGATCACGCCGTTCGCCGCGCCCGGCGGCGAGGAGACCGAGGCGGACAGCCGCGAGACGGTCGTGGTCGAGGTCGGCGGCAAGCGCCTGGAGGTCTCGCTGCCGGCGTCGCTGGGCATGCCGCTGGCCCGCGCCGCGGTCGCCGGGGGCGCCAAGCCCAAGCGCAAGGCCACCAAGAAGACCGGCAGCGCGGCCTCCGGTGACACCCTGGCCTCCCCGATGCAGGGCACCATCGTCAAGGTCGCCGTCGAGGAGGGCCAGCAGGTCGCCGAGGGCGAACTGGTCGTCGTCCTGGAGGCGATGAAGATGGAGCAGCCGATCAACGCGCACCGCTCGGGCACCGTCAAGGGCCTGACCGCCGAGGTGGGCGCGGCCCTCACCTCCGGCGCGGTGATCTGCGAGATCAAGGACTGACCGGTCCCCGGACCGGCATAAGGGGCGGGCTCCCGGTACGCGACGTACCGGAAGCCCGCCCCTTTTTCCGTCCGTCGGCTACGACTTCCCCACGACCTCCTCCGGGAACACCAGCGTCCGGCTCATCCACTGGAGGGCGGCGGGCAGTTCGCGGCGCCAGGTGGCGAAGTTGTGGCTGCCGTGGTCGAGCACGATCGAGTCCGCCTTCATGGGCGGGCGGACGGCGGCCAGGAACGCCTGCGCCGCCGGATAGTTCTTCTCCCCGCTGCGGCTGGTGCCGATCAGGACGTTGACGTCGGGCGCCGGCAGGTTCTTCAGCCGCCACATCAGGTCGTGCTCCGCACGGCGCGCGCCGCGGTCCTTGCCGTCGCCGAAGAGGTTGCCCGTGGTGGGGTCGGTGGAGACCTTGTAGTCGGGCGAGAGGGCGGCCGCGGCGGCGTACGTGCGCGGGTGGCGCATGGCGAGCTGGAGGGCGCAACTACCGCCCGAGGAGTAGCCGAGCACGCCCCAGGCGCCCGGGTCGTGGCCCACCCGGTAGTGCGACTTCAGGGCCTCCGGAACGTCCTGCGCGAAGAAGGTCTCGGCCTGCGGGCCACCGGGGACGTCGACGCACTCGGTGTCCCGCGGCGGCGCGATGGTGGGCCGCAGCATCACGATGACGGACGGCTGGAGGGTGCCGCCGCGGACCAGCTTCGCGGCGGTCTCCGGCAGCCGGAGGTGCTGGCCCAGCAGGAATATCCCGCCCGGATAGCCGCTGAGCGCGACGATGACCGGGAACCGCTGGCGGGCGTACTGCTTCTGGAAGTACTGCGGCGGCAGGTAGACGTACGCCGGGTCCACCACCCGGGTCCGCTTGCCCACGATCCGTACCGTCTCGACCTTGCCGTTCTTCTCCGGCGGCCCCTTGGGCAGCCCGTGCACCTTGTCCAGGCCCTCCGGGCCGGACGCCTGCACCAGGCCCTTCGACGGGTCACCGGCGGGCCCGGCGGCGCCCTCGTCGCCCCACTTGCCGACCGCGGCGGGCGCCCCGTCGTACAGCCCGAGCAGCTCGTGCCAGGAGGCGTAGAACTGGAAGTTGGTGTTCACCACCAGACCGAGCGCGGCCACGACGGCCAACTGCGTCGCGGCGATCACGCCCAACCGCCCCAGCACCGCCCGCGGCCCGCGCCCGGCGAACCGCGGCCAGAGCCACACGGTGAGCCCCACACAGGCCACGGAAAGAGCGATCATGGCATACAGCAGTGGCCGGCTGGTCAGTCCCATCGATGTTCCCCAGACTTCCTGGACGGCCCCCGGACGTCCCCGGAAGCCCTCTTTGCGCCTGGTTTGATGACCCTTGGACGGGTGACGTTGCCGCCTTCCCGAGGTGTTCGCCGCCCTGACGGACTCGGTACGCCGCCCCGTCACCAACCGGCCGCCGCCCGTCCACCTCCGACACCGGCCGGCCTCCGCAGGAACTGCCGACCCGCTCCTGGTGGCGGGCGCCCCGCGGCTGGTACAGCGGGTGCTCGACGTGGTGGAACGTTGTTTGCCGAGGACGACCTGCCGGGGCGGGGAGCGCCCCCGGTAGATCGTTGCGCACCGCACCGGGACGCCCCCTGACCGGGCAATGGCATCCTGGAGCCACCGGCCGCAACCGGCCGGTGTGAGGAAGGACGGCGATGGCGACCGAGACGGCAGGGCAGCGGCGGGCGGAGCGGGCCGCTGCGGCGCACGCACCGGCGGGGGCGCCCGCGTCCGTGGGAACGCCCGCGGCACGCCCCATGCGGGCCGACGCCCGTCGGAATTACGAGCGGCTGCTGACCGAGGCGCGGACGGCCTTCACGGAGCACGGCACGGACACCTCGCTGGAGGACATCGCGCGTCGGGCCGGCGTCGGCATCGGCACCCTCTACCGGCACTTCCCCAACCGCACCGCCCTGATGGGCGCGGTCTTCCAGGGTGAGGTGCACGCCCTGGTCGGCTACGCACGGGAGTTGGCCGACGCGCCGCAGCCGTGCACCGCACTGGTCGACTGGCTGCGTGCGCTCATCACGCACGCCAGCACCTACCGGGGCCTGTCGCGGGCCCTGATGACCGCGTCGGCGGACGAGAGTTCGGGGATGGCGCGGTGCAGTGTGCCGCTGGGCGAGGCCGGCGCCACGCTGCTGGCCCGGGCCCAGCAGACCGGGGCGGTGCGCCGGGGCATCGTCATCGGCGATCTGCTCCAGCTCACCAACGGCATCGCGCTGGCCGCCGAGGAGTCCCCGGACGATCCGGAGCTGGCCGACCGGCTGCTGACGCTGACCCTGCGCGGGCTGAAGGCGGGCGCGCGGGACCAGGCGGGGGCGTAGGTCCGGCGGGCCGGTGCGGGCCCCGACGACCGGGATGGGCGGCACCGGCCCCGGGTCCGGGGCGGGCGGCACCGGGCCGGACTCTCCGGCCCGCCCGACGCCCGCTCTCCCGTCCCGGCTCAGCGCCGCCGGGGCGCCAGGTCGGCCACCCGGCCGTCCCCGAGTCCGCCGGCCGAGCGCAGTTGCGGCGCCCCGGGCGCGGCGCCCGGGTGGCTGCGTCGCTGGCCCGGCAGCGGCACGTCCCGCCGTGGGCCCCGGCGCTCCGGCGGGGCGGCTTCCAGGCCCGGCTGGGCCGGTCCCTGCCCGGGGAGTGCGTTGCTGGCGACGGCGATCTGGACGCCCTGGTCGGCCAGCGCCTGGAGTTCCGTGGCGGCCCGGTCGTCGTGGGCGGGCGGTTCGTCCGTGACGAGTCGGGTGATGACGTCCGTCGGCACGGTCTGGAACATGGTGTCGGAGCCGAGCTTGGTGTGGTCGGCGAGCACCACCACCTCCCCCGCCGCCTGTACCAACGCCCGGTCGACGCTGGCGGAGAGCATGTTGGAGGTGGACAGCCCGCGCTCGGCGGTCAGGCCGCTGCCCGACAGGAAGGCGCGGGAGACCCGTAGGCCCTGGAGCGACTGTTCGGCACCGCTGCCGACCAGCGCGTAGTTGGAACCGCGCAGGGTCCCGCCGGTCATCACCACCTCGACGCGGTTGGCGTGGGCCAGCGCCTGGGCGACCAGCAGGGAGTTGGTGACGACGGTCAGGCCGGGGACCCGGGCGAGCCGGCGGGCCAGCTCCTGGGTGGTGGTCCCGGCGCCGACGACGATGGCCTCGCCCTCCTCGACGAAGCCGGCGGCGAGGTCGGCGATGGCCGTCTTCTCCGCGGTGGCGAGGTGGGACTTCTGCGGGAAGCCGGACTCGCGGGTGAAACCTCCTGGTAGGACCGCACCGCCGTGCCGGCGGTCGAGCAGTCCCTCTGCCTCCAGCGCCCGCACGTCGCGCCGTACGGTCACTTCGGAGGTCTGGACGACACGGGCGAGCTCCCGGAGCGATACCGCTCCGTTCGCACGCACCATTTCTAGGATCAATTGGCGACGTTCTGCAGCGAACACGAAACTGACAGTAACGCCAACGACCGTCTGCTTTCAGCAGGTTGCACCAATTAACGGAAGTTGTTCACACCGCGTCACTTCTCGTGGTAGGCGGCATGCACATGCCCCGATCCTCGTCACCGTGCGTGCCCAAATCCGCTCGATGCCTGGTCAGTTGCGCTCTTCGGCAACCCGCCGCCGACCCATGGGACGAGGCGCCCGGTCCCGACCATGCAGGACCGTTTCACCCCAAGTGCCCATCGTGGGCACAAATATTCCATGGGCCCGCTTCCGGGGCGGCGCTCAGTCGCCGGCCGCCTTCCGGGTGTGCAGCTGGCGGGCGACCTCGGCGATCGAGCCGGACAGCGACGGGTAGACGGTGAAGGCGCTGGCGATCTGTTCGACCGTCAGGTTGTTGTCGACCGCGATCGAGATCGGGTGGATCAGTTCGCTGGCCCGCGGCGAGACCACCACACCGCCGACGACGATGCCCGTGCCGGGGCGGCAGAACAGCTTCACGAAGCCGTCCCGGATGCCCTGCATCTTGGCGCGCGGGTTGCGCAGCAACGGGAGCTTGACCGCCCGGGCGTCGATCACGCCGTTGTCGACGTCGGCCTGGGAGTAGCCGACGGTGGCGATCTCGGGGTCGGTGAAGACGTTGGCGGAGACCGTCTTGAGGTTGAGCGGGGTGACCGCGTCGCCGAGGAAGTGGTACATCGCGATCCGGCCCTGCATGGCGGCGACCGACGCCAGCGCGAACACGCCGGTGCAGTCACCGGCCGCGTAGACACCGGGGGCGGTGGTCCGGGAGACCTTGTCGGTCCAGACGTGCCCGGAGTCCTTGAGCTTGACCCCGGCGCCCTCCAGGCCGATCCCCTCGGTGTTCGGGATGGAGCCGACCGCCATCAGGCAGTGCGTGCCGGAGATGGTCCGGCCGTCGGCGAGGGTGACCTCGACCCGGTCGCCCACCCGCTTGGCGGACTGCGCCCGGGACCGCGCCATGACGTTCATCCCGCGGCGCCGGAAGACGTCCTCCAGCACGGCGGCCGCGTCCGGGTCCTCGCCCGGCAGCACCCGGTCCCGCGAGGAGACCAGGGTGACCCGGGACCCCAGCGCCTGGTACGCGCCGGCGAACTCGGCACCGGTGACGCCGGAACCGACGACGATGAGTTCCTCGGGCAGTTCGGTGAGGTCGTAGACCTGCGTCCAGTTCAGGATCCGCTCGCCGTCCGGCTCGGCGTCCGGGATCTCGCGCGGGTGGGCGCCGGTGGCGATCAGCACGGCGTCGGCGATCAGGCCCTCGGTCGAGCCGTCGGCGGCGGTGACGGTGACCTTGCGCGAGCCGTCGGGTGCCTGGCCCGGCTCCAGTCGGCCGCGGCCGCGCATCACCCGGCCGCCGGCACGGGTGACCGACGCGGTGATGTCGTGGGACTGCGCCAGCGCCAGCCGCTTGACCCGTCGGTTGACCTTGCCGAGGTCGACCCCGACCACCCGCGCGGGACGCTCGTTGTAGGGGGTGTCGTCCTCGACGATGATGCCGAGCTCTTCGTAGGAGGAGTCGAAGGTGGTCATCACCTCGGCCGTGGCGATGAGGGTCTTCGACGGGACGCAGTCGGTCAGCACCGACGCTCCCCCTAGACCGTCGCAGTCGACGACGGTCACCTCCGCGCCGAGCGAGGCGCCCACCAGGGCCGCTTCGTATCCGCCGGGTCCGCCACCGATGATCACGATCCGAGTCACGTACTCCATTGTCCCGCACGCCCGACCGTGCCTCTCCCCCGGGGGCGTGGAGTAGGCCGGGCGGGCGCCGGGCGTGTGCTCTCGACAGCCGGTTGTACGAATCTCCGGTACCACGAGCCCAACGGTGAACCTCCCGTACCCTCGGAAGCATGTCGCTCTACGCCGCGTACGCCGGCAACCTCGACGCGCGGCTGATGTCCCGCCGCGCACCGCACTCACCGCTGCGCGGCACCGGCTGGCTGAACGGCTGGCGGCTCACGTTCGGCGGCGAGCAGATGGGGTGGGAGGGCGCCCTGGCGACGGTCGTCGAGGACCCCGGCTCCCAGCTCTTCGTCGCGCTCTACGACATCGCTCCGATGGACGAGGAGTCCATGGACCGCTGGGAGGGCGTCGGCCTGGAGATCTACCGGCGGATGCGGGTCCGGGTGCACACCCTCGACGGCGACGAGACCGCCTGGATCTACGTCCTCAACGGCTACGAGGGCGGCCTCCCCTCGGCCCGCTATCTGGGCGAGATCGCCGATGCGGCCGAGTCCGCCGGCGCCCCGCACGACTACGTGATGGAGATCCGTAAGCGCCCCTGCTGACCGGACCGCTCCCGCCCGGTCCGCCGCCGCACCCGGGGATTCCTTTGGCAGAAGCCACAAACCGGTACCCGCAGGCCCGTGGGCAGCGACATCTACGCGCGTAGGGCATTACCGGCTACCCTCGTCCGCGTGAACGCATCTGTTACCCCGGACATCGACCCGAAGGGCGCTGCGGACGCCGCGGCCGCCCGCCTGCGCGAGCTCACCGGCGCCGAGAACCACGACGTCGCCCTGGTCATGGGCTCCGGCTGGGCCCCGGCCGCCGAGGCCCTGGGCGCGCCCGAGCACGAGTTCCCCGTCACCGAGCTGCCCGGCTTCCCGGCGCCGGCCGTCGCCGGCCACGGCGGCAAGATCCGCTCGTACCGGATCGGCGAGAAGCGCGCCCTGGTCTTCCTCGGCCGCACCCACTACTACGAGGGCCGCGGCGTCGCCTCGGTCTCGCACGGCGTCCGCACCGCCGTCGCCGCCGGTTGCCAGACCGTGGTGCTCACCAACGGCTGCGGCGGCCTGCGCGACGGTATGCGCCCCGGCCAGCCGGTCCTCATCGGCGACCACCTCAACCTCACCGCCACCTCCCCCATCGTCGGCGCCAACTTCGTCGACCTGACCGACCTGTACTCGCCGCGGCTGCGCGCGCTGTGCAAGGAGGTCGACGCGACCCTGGAGGAGGGCGTCTACGCCCAGCTCCCCGGCCCGCACTACGAGACCCCGGCCGAGATCCGGATGCTCCGGACCATGGGCGCCGACCTGGTCGGCATGTCCACCGTCCTGGAGGCGATCGCCGCCCGCGAGGCCGGCGCCGAGGTGCTGGGCATCTCGCTGGTGACCAACCTCGCCGCCGGCATGACGGGCGAGCCGCTCAACCACGAGGAGGTGCTCCAGGCGGGCCGCGACTCGGCGACCCGGATGGGCGCGCTCCTCGGCCAGGTCCTCAGCAAGATCTAGCCGGCACCGGCCCCGGGCGGGCCGGGCCGCCGTACCGGACGGCAGGATCCCGTCGCCGACGCGGACCGGCGACGGGACCGGCGGCCGCCGCGCGCCCGGCCCGCCGGCCCGTTGCGCATCCCCCACATCGCATCCACAGGCAGGAGCATCACGTGGCTACCGTTCCCGCGGAGCTGATCAGCCGGGCACAGGCGTGGCTGGCCGAGGACCCCGACCCGGACACCCGGGATGAGCTGGCCAAGCTCATCGAGACGGACCAGCACGACGAGCTGGCGGTGCGGTTCGCCGGCACCCTCCAGTTCGGCACCGCCGGGCTGCGCGGCGAGCTGGGCGCCGGCCCGATGCGGATGAACCGGTCGGTGGTCATCCGGGCCGCGGCCGGGCTCGCCGCGTACCTGAAGGACAGCGGGCAGGGGGACGGCCTGGTGGTCGTCGGCTACGACGCCCGCTACAAGAGCGCCGACTTCGCGCGGGACACCGCGGCCGTCATGGTCGGCGCGGGCCTGCGCGCCGCGCTCCTGCCGCGTCCGCTGCCGACCCCCGTCCTGGCCTTCGCCATCCGGCACCTGGGCGCGGTGGCCGGCGTCGAGGTGACCGCCAGCCACAATCCGCCGCGGGACAACGGCTACAAGGTCTACCTGGGCGACGGCTCGCAGATCGTGCCGCCCGCGGACGGCGAGATCGCCGACCGGATCGCCGCGGTCCGGTCGCTGGCCGACGTGCCCCGCCCCGAGGCCGGCTGGGAAATCCTGGACGACGCCGTCCTGGCCGCCTACCTGGAGCGCACCGACGCGGTGCTGACCCCCGGTTCCGCCCGGGACGTGGGCGTGGTCTACACCCCGATGCACGGCGTCGGCCGGGACACCCTCGTCGCCGCCTTCGCGCGGGCCGGCTTCCCGGCCCCGACGGTCGTCGCCGAACAGGCAGAGCCGGACCCCGACTTCCCGACGGTCGCCTTCCCCAACCCGGAGGAGCCGGGCGCGATGGACCTCGCGTTCGCCACCGCCCGGTCCGCGGCCCCCGGCAGCGTCGACATCGTCGTCGCCAACGACCCGGACGCGGACCGTTGCGCCGTCGCCGTCCCGGCCCCCGGCACGCCGGAGGGCTGGCGGATGCTGCGCGGCGACGAGGTCGGCGCCCTGCTCGCCGCGCACCTCGTCCGCAAGGGCGCCGCCGGGACGTTCGCGACGACGATCGTCTCCTCCCAGCTGATGTCCCGGATCGCGGCCGGCGCCACGCTCCCCTACGAGGAGACGCTGACCGGCTTCAAGTGGCTGGCCCGCGTCGACGGCCTGCGCTACGCCTACGAGGAGGCGCTGGGCTACTGCGTGGACCCCGAGGGCGTCCGCGACAAGGACGGCATCACCGCCGCGCTGCTGATCACCGAGCTGGCCGCCGAGCTGAAGCAGGCCGGGCGCGGCCTGGCCGACCTCCTCGACGACCTGGCCGTGGAGTTCGGCCTGCACGCCACCGACCAGCTCTCGGTGCGGGTGGAGGACCTGTCGCTGATCGCCGACGCGATGGGCCGGCTGCGCGCCCAACCGCCGACGACCCTCGCGGGCCTGGCGGTGACCCGGGCGGACGACCTGAACGCGGGCAGCGCCGCCCTCCCGCCGACCGACGGGCTGCGCTACTACCTGGCGGGCGCGCCGGAGGACGGCATCGAGGCGGCCCGGGTCGTGGTCCGCCCCAGCGGCACCGAGCCCAAGCTCAAGTGCTACCTGGAGGTCGTGGTGCCGGTGGCCGACCGGGACGGACTGCCGGACGCACGGGCCAAGGCGACGGCCACCCTGACGGCGATCAAGAAGGACCTGTCGGCGGCGGCCGGAATCTGACGGCCGGTGCGGCGGGCCGGGCGCGGGTGACGCGCTCCGGGCCGCCGCACGGCGTGCCACCCGCGAAGGGGCCGGGCTCTCGTCGAGAGCCCGGCCCCTTGGCGCATACGGGTGGCAGCCGCACGGGCGTCGGCCGTCCCCTACAGCGCCAGCATCACCGCCAGCCCCACCGCGCCCACCACGGCGGGCGCGAGGACCGCGTACGACCAGCGCACCTCCGGCTCGCCCTTGGCGCCCGGCCGGTCCGTCGCGCGTTCCTTGATCTCGCGCAGTTCGGCGAGGGTCTGGTCGGCCATCGCCTTCGGGACCGGTCCGGAGTCCGCGTTGAGGCCGAAGCGGGGCCGGGCGCCGCGCGGGCCGCGGGTGGCCTGCCGGGCCACCTTCTTGCGCTGCCGGAGCGAGACCGGGACGGCCCAGAGTTGGTACTTGCCGCCGCCGCTCACGAAAACCTCCGCCGAGAACGTCGCGCGCAGTTCCTCGACGGCGGCCCAGGGCAGCGAGATGGTGCGGAACGGGTTGCGCACCACCAGTCGGTCCTCGTTCGCCCGGACCAGCGGCCGCAGCGAGAAGGCGGCGACCAGCGGCACCCCGAGGAGCAGCACGAAGAGCGCGGTGAGCTTGGTGTGGACGGTGCCGCGCAGCAGGGCGTCGGCGCCGAGCCAGAGGCCGAGCAGGATGAGCAGCGCGCCGCCGACCAGGGCCGCCGGCGAGCGGTAGCTGCGTTCCGCGTACTGCTGCGGGGGCGAGGTGGACCGTTCCGGGCTCGTCATGTGGCCGATTCTGCCTGACCGTCCGGATGCCGGACATTGCGTTACGGCATCGATGCGGATGTCGCACGCAGCCGGCCGTTCCCGGGTGTCCGGGAAGTGGATTCGGCCGGGGGCTGGCATGTCGCTACGCGCGTAGATATGCTCCCCTCGTGACCATGCCCACCACTGTTCCCGCATACGGCAAGGAAGCCGCGGGGCGCCTGGCGTCGATGGCGGACGTGACCGCCTCGGACGGAGCGCTGCGCCGCTTCCTGCACGGACTCCCCGGCGTCGACGCGGTAGGGCTCCAGGCCCGCGCCGCGACGCTCGGCACCCGCTCGATCAAGACCACGGCGAAGGCGTACGCCATCGACCTGGCCATCTCGATGATCGACCTGACGACGCTCGAAGGCGCGGACACCCCCGGCAAGGTCCGGGCGTTGTGCGCCAAGGGCGTCCATCCCGACCCCACGGACCGCACCGCCCCCAAGGTCGCCGCGATCTGCGTCTACCCGGACATGGTCGGAGTCGCCAAGGAGGCGCTCGGCGACTCCGGCATCCACGTCGCGTCCGTCGCCACCGCCTTCCCGGCGGGCCGGGCCGCGCTCCCGGTCAAGCTGGCCGACACCCGGGACGCGGTGGCCGCCGGCGCCGACGAGATCGACATGGTGATCGACCGGGGCGCCTTCCTCTCCGGCCGCTACCTGGACGTCTTCGAGGAGATCAAGGCCGTGAAGGAGGCGTGCGCGCGTCCCGATGGATCGGCCGCCCACCTGAAGGTCATCTTCGAGACCGGCGAGCTCCAGACCTACGACAACGTCCGCCGGGTCTCCTGGCTGGCGATGCTGGCCGGCGCGGACTTCATCAAGACCTCGACGGGCAAGGTGGCGGTGAACGCCACACCCCCGGTCACGCTGCTGATGCTGGAGGCGGTGCGGGACTTCCACGCGGCGACCGGCGTCCAGGTCGGCGTCAAGCCGGCCGGCGGCATCCGGACGACCAAGGACGCGACCAAGTACCTGGTGATGGTCAACGAGACGCTGGGCGACGCGTGGCTGACCGCCGACTGGTTCCGGTTCGGCGCGTCCAGCCTCCTCAACGACCTGCTGATGCAGCGTCAGAAGCTCAGCACCGGCCGCTACTCCGGCCCCGACTACGTCACGGTGGACTGACCATGACCTTTGACTACGCACCGGCGCCCGAGTCGCGTTCCGTCGTGGATCTCGCGTCCTCCTACGGGCTCTTCATCGACGGCGAGTTCACCGAGGGGACGGGCGGCGGTCTGCGCAAGACCGTCTCGCCGGCCACCGAGGAGGTGCTGGCCGAGTACACCCAGGGCACCGCCGACGACGTCGACCGCGCCGTCAAGGCGGCCCGCGCGGCGTTCGAGAAGTGGTCGGCGCTGCCCGGCGCCGAGCGCGCCAAGTACCTCTTCCGGATCGCCCGGATCATCCAGGAGCGCTCGCGCGAACTCGCCGTCCTGGAGACGCTGGACAACGGCAAGCCGATCCGCGAGTCGCGGGACGCCGATCTGCCGCTGGTGGCCGCGCACTTCTTCTACTACGCGGGCTGGGCCGACAAGCTCGACCACGCGGGCTACGGGCCGAACCCGCGCCCCCTGGGCGTGGCCGGCCAGGTCATCCCGTGGAACTTCCCGCTCCTGATGCTGGCGTGGAAGATCGCCCCGGCGCTGGCCTGCGGCAACACCGTCGTCCTCAAGCCCGCCGAGACCACCCCGCTGTCCGCCCTGTTCTTCGCGGACATCTGCCGGCAGGCCGGGCTCCCCAAGGGCGTCGTCAACATCGTCACCGGTGACGGCTCGACCGGCGCGGCGCTGGTGGCCCACCCCGGCATCGACAAGGTCGCCTTCACCGGTTCCACCGAGGTCGGCAAGGCCATCGCCCGTACGGTCGCCGGCACGGACAAGAAGCTCACCCTCGAACTGGGCGGCAAGGCGGCCAACATCGTCTTCGACGACGCAGCCGTGGACCAGGCCGTCGAGGGCATCGTCAACGGCATCTTCTTCAACCAGGGCCACGTGTGCTGCGCGGGCTCCCGGCTGCTGGTCCAGGAGTCGATCCAGGACGAGCTGCTGGACGCGCTCAAGCGGCGGATGGCCACCCTCCGGGTCGGCGACCCGCTGGACAAGAACACCGACATCGGCGCGATCAACTCCGCCGAGCAGCTGGCCCGGATCACCGAGCTCGCCGACGCGGGCGAGGCCGAGGGCGCCGAGCGCTGGTCCCCGGCCTGCGACCTGCCCGGCTCCGGCTACTGGTTCGCGCCGACGCTGTTCACCGGCGTCACCCAGGCCCACCGGATCGCCCGCGAGGAGGTGTTCGGCCCGGTGCTGTCCGTGCTGACCTTCCGCACGCCGGAGGAGGCGGTGGCCAAGGCCAACAACACGCCGTACGGCCTGTCGGCGGGCATCTGGACCGAGAAGGGCTCGCGGATGCTGTGGATGGCGAGCAAGCTGCGGGCCGGCGTCATCTGGTCCAACACGTTCAACAAGTTCGACCCGACCTCGCCGTTCGGCGGCTACAAGGAGTCGGGCTTCGGCCGCGAGGGCGGCCGGCACGGTCTGGAGGCGTACCTCAATGTCTGAGCGGCTGGCTGTCTTCAAGACCTACAAGCTGTACGTCGGGGGCAAGTTCCCCCGGTCCGAGAGCGGGCGGGTGTACGAGGTGACCGACTCGAAGGACAGGTGGCTGGCCAACGCCCCGCTGGCCTCCCGCAAGGACGCGCGGGACGCGGTGGTCGCGGCCCGCAAGGCGTTCGGCGGCTGGTCGGGCGCCACGGCGTACAACCGCGGGCAGATCCTCTACCGCATCGCGGAGATGCTGGAGGGCCGCCGGGACCAGTTCGTCGCCGAAGTGGCGGACGCCGAGGGGCAGTCGAAGGCCAAGGCCGCGGCGCAGGTGGACGCGGCGATCGACCGCTGGGTCTGGTACGCGGGCTGGTCCGACAAGGTCGCCCAGATCGCCGGGTCGTCGAACCCGGTGGCGGGTCCGTACTTCAACCTCTCCGCCCCGGAGCCGACCGGTGTGGTGGCCGTGGTGGCGCCGCAGGAGTCGTCGTTCCTGGGTCTGGTCTCGGTGCTCGCCCCGGTGATCGTCACCGGCAACACCGCCGTGGTCGTCGCCTCGGAGCGGGCCCCGCTGCCGGCGCTGTCGCTGGCCGAGGTGCTCGCCACCTCCGACCTGCCGGGCGGGGTGGTCAACCTCCTCTCGGGCCGGACCGCGGAACTGTCCGCTCCGCTCGCCGCCCACCAGGACGTCAACGCCCTCGACCTGACCGGCGCCGACGCCGAGTTGGCGACGGAGCTGCAGACCGCGGCGGCCGACAACCTCAAGCGGGTGCTGCGCCCGCGGGCCGCGGACTGGTCCGCCGACCCGGGCACCGACCGGCTGCTGGCCTTCCTGGAGACCAAGACGGTGTGGCACCCGATGGGTGTCTGACCCGGCTCCGGCACGGACGAACGGCGCGGGACCTCGCCCTGGTGGGCGGGGTCCCGCGCCGTTGTGCGGGAACGGGGCGGCGGTACGGGGGGCGGCGGGCGGTGCTGGTTCCCGTCGGCCGACGGCCGGTCAGCCCGGCAGCAACCGCATCGCGGTGCCGGTCACCGGCAGGTCCCCCAGCGCGCCGCCCTTGGTCACCGGGTCCGTCACCTGCGTGGTGCTCACCGGCTTGAAGTCGGCGACCCGGGTGCCGACGCCGTTGGCCAGCGGGTCGACGCCGGTGTTGGCCATCGGGTCCAGCTTGAGGTTCTTGACGGGACCGAGGCCCCGGCCGGTGGAGTCCGTCATCGCGTGGACCAGTGCGTGGCCCACGACACCGTCGTCGGACACGGGCTGCCGCGGGGTCGTACCGCCTGCGGTGCCGCCGGGCGCGGGGGCGGCCGCGCCCGCCGCCGCCGCGCCGCCCGTGAGCGCGACGCCGGCCGCGGAGATCACCAAACCGGCGCGCAGCAGACCGCGGGGCACGCGGCTGGGCTTGGGACGTGCGTGGGAGGGCATGTGTGCCACCTGCCTGTGGATCGGAGCGGAGCGGAATTGCGGGTTTCGCCACCGGCTGCGCTAGGGAAATGCGGACCCTCTGCGTAATCGGTTGACTGCGTAGCGTAGTTGAGCGGTGGCGGGGGTTCCACCTCGCGCGCCAGGGGTACCCCCCACGGCGCAATGCCCGACAATGAGTGCCCGTGAACTCCCATTCGCCCATCCGGCCACCGTCCGCCCGCGTCCTGTTGCTGACCGGCCCCTCCGGCTCCGGAAAGACGTCCCTGGCCGCCGCGACCGGTCTGCCCGTCCTCAACCTCGACGACTTCTACAAGGAGGGCACGGACCCGTCACTGCCGCAGTTGCCGGACGGCGGCGGCGCGGACTGGGACTCGCCGCTCTCCTGGGACGCGGGCGCCGCGGTCGCGGCCATCGAGGAGCTGTGCCGTACGGGGCGGACCGCGGTCCCGGTGTACGACATCGCGACCAGCGCCCGGACCGGTTCCTCGGCGCTGGCGCTCGACGGGGCACCGCTGTTCGTCGCGGAGGGCATCTTCGCCGCCGACGTCATCGACCGGTGCCGGGCGGCGGGGCTGCTGGCCGATGCGCTGTGCCTGCGCGGGCGGCGCGCCACCACCTTCCGCCGGCGCCTGGCCCGGGATCTGCGCGAGGGCCGCAAACCGGCGGTGTACCTGGTGCGGCGGGGCCTGCGACTGCTGCGCAGCGAGCGGACGATCGTGGCCCGGCACACCGCGCTCGGCGCCCACCCGTGCGCCGGACCGGAGGCGCTGGCCCGGATAGCGGCGGCGCGGGTGGGGGCACCTCCCTGCTCGAACGGGGTCGAGAGCTCGGGAGAGTGCCCGGTGGAGACCGCGGCTCGGCCCTGACGCACACCTGCCGTCACGCGTGACCGGCACAACCGGCGCACCCGGCACAAACGGAAGAGCGGGTTCGGGCAGACCCCCCGGCCACCCGAACCCGCTCGCTTCCCCCGTGTTCCCCTGCTATCCCCCGTGTCCCCCCTCGGGCTCTCCCCCCCGGATCCCCCTCGGGCCTTACCCCCGTCCTCAGGCGACCAGTGCGCCGAAGGACTCCTGCTCGTCACGGCCGAAGCTGAGGACCTCGTCCTCCCGCAGCCGGCGCAGCGAGCGCCAGATGCTGGACTTCACCGTGCCGACACTGATGTTGAGGATGTCCGCGATCTCCGGGTCCGTGCGGCCCTCGTAGTAGCGCAGCACCAGCATGGTGCGCTGCGCCTCGGGCAGCCGGGCCAGCGCCTGCCACAGGACGGCGCGCAGTTCGGTGCCGCGCATGGCGTCCGCGTCGGCGGCGGTCTCGGGCAGTTCCTCGGTCGGGTACTCGTTGAGCCTGCGCCGGCGCCAGGCGCTGATGTGCAGGTTCGTCATGGTGCGGCGCAGGTAGCCGCCGAGCGCCGCCTTGTCGCTGATCCGGTCCCAGGCCCGGTAGGTCGAGAACAGTGCGCTCTGGAGCAGGTCCTCGGCCTCGTAGCGGTCGCCGGTCAGGTGGTAGGCGGTGGCGTACAGGGAGGCGCGGCGCTCCTGGACGTAGGCGGTGAAGGCCGCTTCGGCCTCGGCCGCTTCCGCCGCGGTGCGCCGGTCCCCCGTCTCCCGGTACTCCGTGCCCCCGTCGGTGCTCTCCTGGCCCCCGTTCCCCCCGTTGAGCCCCTGGGGCACCACCATCGCGTCGATGGCCACCATGTACGGCGGCCGCTGACGCCCGGTGCCGCGAGCGCACCCCCGCGGGCCCACGGCACCGGACTTCTCACGCCCGATGTCGTGGAGGCGCGTGACGACTGCTCCGGAAGTCGTGCCGTGCAGTGTGTTCTTCATCGTGCTGCCCCCCGTCGGTCGAGCCAGTTCGTTCGGTGTGTCACCGGTCGGGATCCCACCTCGGCGGTGTTGATCTCTCCCGGCTGACCCAAAGACTGCCAACCCAGTTTCATCGCGTTGTCCGCCGTCTGTCACAGACGTGTCACAGGCGAGATCGCGGTGCGGCGTGGCTCCGTAACGACGGTCGATCGGGCCCGGCGGGCGCCACCGGTCGGCCACCGGGCGGCCACCGGTCGATCTATCGGCATCCCATGCGCCAGAATGGCGGACGTGCCTTTCCTGTTGCTGATCGAGGACGACGACGCCATCCGCACGGCCCTCGAACTCTCGCTGTCTCGCCAGGGTCACCGTGTGATGACCGCTGCGACGGGCGAGGACGGCCTGAAGTTGCTGCGCGAGCAGCGGCCGGACCTGATCGTGCTGGACGTGATGCTGCCCGGCATCGACGGTTTCGAAGTGTGCCGACGGATCCGGCGGACGGACCAACTGCCGATCATCCTGCTCACCGCGCGCAGCGATGACATCGACGTGGTGGTGGGGCTGGAGTCCGGTGCGGACGACTATGTGGTCAAGCCCGTACAGGGCCGGGTGCTGGACGCCCGGATCCGGGCGGTGCTGCGGCGCGGGGAGCGGGAGTCCAGCGATTCGGCGACGTTCGGCTCGTTGGTGATCGACCGGTCTGCGATGACCGTCACCAAGAACGGCCAGGATCTGCAACTGACCCCGACCGAGCTGCGGTTGCTGCTGGAGCTGAGCCGGCGCCCCGGACAGGCTCTGTCCCGGCAGCAGCTGCTGCGGCTGGTGTGGGAGCACGACTACCTCGGTGACTCGCGGCTGGTGGACGCCTGTGTGCAGCGGCTGCGCGCGAAGGTGGAGGACATCCCGTCCTCGCCGACGCTGATCCGCACCGTCCGCGGCGTCGGCTACCGACTGGACGCACCGCAGTGACGGCAGGCACCCCGCACGGCGGTGGGTCCGGGGAGGGCGAGCAGGGGACCGGGGACGGCGGCGTGTCCGGCGGTCGGCTGGTGCGGCTGCTGCGCCGGGCCGCGGGCCTGCTGCGGCTGACGAGCCTGCGGCTGCGGCTGGTCGTGGTGTTCGCGCTGGTGGCGCTGACCGCGGCGGTCTCGGCGTCCGGGATCGCGTACTGGCTCAACCGCAACACGGTCCTGGACCGGACGCAGAACGCCGCCCTGAAGGACTTCCGCAAGTCGCTGGAGGACAGCACCCACTCGCTGCCGCTGCGTCCGCGCTGCTCCGAACTCCAGGACGCGGCCCGCCAGATGGCGGCCGGCCCGCAGAACTACACGGTGCTGCTGATCGGAGTGGACAGCGCGGGCAAGGAGTGCGCGGCCACCACCGACAAGACCCTGCTGACGCTGCAGACCATCCCGCAGTCGCTGCGCAACGCCGTCGACCAGGTGCGCCCGGTCGACGAGAACAACCTGTCCGCACACCACCTGTACTGGCAGCGCAACGAGGTCCGGGGCGTCCCGTACCTGGTCGCCGGGGCGAAGGTGATCGGCGGCGGGCCCACCGGATACATGATGAAGTCGCTGGCCACCGAGCGGCAGGACCTGACGTCGCTGGGCTGGTCGCTGGGGATCGCCACGGCGCTGGCGCTGGTCGGTTCGGCGCTGCTGGCGCAGGCCGCCGCGACGACCGTGCTGCGGCCGGTGCAGCGGCTCGGGTACGCGGCGCGGCAGCTGGGCGAGGGGCGGCTGGACACCCGGCTGCGGGTCACCGGCACCGACGAACTGGCCGATCTGTCGCGGACCTTCAACCGCACCGCGGAGCGGCTCCAGCAGCGCGTCGAGGAGCTGAGCGGCCGGGAGGCGGCGTCCCGCCGGTTCGTCGCCGACATGTCGCACGAGCTGCGGACGCCGCTGACCGCGATCACCGCGGTCACCGAGGTGCTGGAGGAGGAGGCGGACTCCCTCGACCCGATGATCGCGCCGGCCGTGCAGCTGGTGGTCAGCGAGACCCGGCGGCTGAACGACCTGGTGGAGAACTTGATGGAGGTCACCCGGTTCGACGCGGGGACGGCCCGGCTGGTGCTGGACTACGTCGACGTCGCCGACCAGGTGACCGCCTGCATCGACGCCCGGGCCTGGCTGGACGCAGTGGAGCTGGACGCCGACCGCGGCACCATGGCCCGTCTGGACCCGCGGCGGCTGGACGTGATCCTGGCGAACCTGATCGGCAACGCCCTCAAGCACGGCGGTTCGCCGGTGCGGGTGTCGGTCCGTACGGAGCCGGCGGAGCCCGCGGCGGCGGAGCCGGCCGCGGACGGTGCGGAGTCGGCGCAGCAGGTGGCAGTGGCGGAGGAGGCCGGGCCCGGCGGGGATGCCGACCCGTTCGAACAGGGTCGGGAACTCGCGGGCGGGCAGCTGGTCATCCGGGTGCGGGACCACGGTCCGGGCATCCCGGAGGAGGTACTGCCGCACGTCTTCGACCGCTTCTACAAGGCGAGCGCGTCCCGGCCCCGGTCGGAGGGCAGCGGTCTGGGCCTGTCGATCGCGCAGGAGAACGCGCACATCCACGGCGGCCGGATCAGCGCCGCCAATCACCCCGAGGGCGGCGCGGTGTTCACCCTGCGACTGCCGATGGACGCCTCCCGGCTGACCGACAGCGACGAGCCGGCGGACCGCGGCGGGCGGCCGACGGGCGAGGGCCCGGAGGGCCGGCGATGACCCGACGCGTCCGGCCCGGGGCGGGGCGGTACGCCGCGGCGGTGGCGGTGCTGGCACTGGCCGCCGCGGGCTGCGGGATCCGCGGCACGTCCGTACCTGTCGACGCGGGCGGCGCCCCGTCGCGGGTGAGCTGCCACCCGCCGGAGTCCCCTACTCCCACGGCGGCGGCGGGGACGGCGCAGGTCCCGGTGTATCTGGTGTGCGGGTCGACGCTGGTCCCGGTGGAGCGGGCGGTGGAGCGGCCGCAGGGCACCCCGGGGGCCGCGGTCCGGCTGCCGGCGGCCCGTGCGCTGCTGGCCGAGTTGCAGCGGCCGCCGACGCCCGACGAGGCCCGGGCCGGCTTCAGCACCGCGCTGCCCACGACGCTGCGGGTGGCGGGGCCGCGCGCCGGGGACGCGCCGGAGGCGCTGCGGCTGTCCGTCGAGCCGGACGACCTGCCGTCGTTCGCGCTGGCGCAGTTGGTGTGCACCTACGGCAGGAGCGGCGCGCTGGGGCGTACCGGGGGCGCGCTGCTGGGCGGCCCGGGCCCGGCGGCGGCGCACCGCTACGACTGTTCGCCGGACGTGCAGGCCAACCCGGCCGTCGCCCAGCACGCGGGCTGGGGCGACCCGCAGTCCGAGGAGAGCTGAGCGCTTCCGGCCAAGACGGGCGCAACGGGGCGGAACCGCGGCCCCCGCTAGCGGCGTCCTGGCCTGTGTGCAGCGTCATGGCCCCGGCAACACCGTCGCCCCCCGTTTGCGCGCCACCGGGTTTCTCCTCCTTGTGGCGCATCTGCTGATCGTCGGCTGGCTGATGTTGCGTCCGCGTACGGTGCCGTGGGTGCCGGCCGCGAATCTGGAGCCGCTGGCGTCGATCCACGCCGAGCTGGTGCGGGGCGGCTGGTCGGCGGTGTGGCATCTGGGCGCGCCGGTGTTGTTGCTGGCGCCGCTGGGGGTGCTGCTGCCGTTGGCCGGAGGGCGCCTGAACGTCTCCCCCTTGGGCTCGATGGCCCGTACCGTCTTCGCCGGGGCGATGATCTCGCTGACGATCGAGCTGCTGCAGACCGCGGTGCCGGGCCAGGTCCCGGACGTCGACACGGTGCTGCTGAATACGCTCGGGGTCGCACTGACGCATCTGGTGGTCGTTCCTGGGGCCCGGTCCCGGCTCCGCCGTCGGGACGAGCGGTGTGCGGGTACGACCCCGAGAATCTCCAGGGTCGGCCTGACCCCGCAGGCTGACGTTTTCTCCGGTGGCCGGACCTACTTTTGAGGCATCGGGGCAGCCGCCCCGGATCGTCGAGAAGGAGTAGCCCGTCATGGCCGCCGCACTGGTCCGTCCCGCCAACAACCGCATGATCGCCGGTGTCTGCGCCGGCCTCGCCCGCCGCTTCGGGACGTCCCCGGCGACGATGCGGGTGATCTTCCTGGTCTCCTGCCTGCTGCCCGGTCCGCAGTTCCTGGTCTACCTGGCGCTGTGGGTCCTCCTCCCCTCGGAGGACAAGGCGCGCGACGCCGCGGCCTGGTAGCCCGGCACGCCCCGGACACGACGGCGCCCCGGCCCGTACGGGATACCGCGTACGGACCGGGGCGGTCCTGGGGAGGCGTCCCCTGGGGGACGGCAGGGGCCGGATCAGCCGCCGATGGGGAGGTTCTTGGTGACCGCGCCGGCGGGGATGCCGCCGAGCAGCGGGTTGCCCTTGTTGTTCAGGTGGGTCTTGACGTCGCTGCCGCCGCCCTTGGTGTTGGTGGCCCCCGAGAGGGTGTTGGTGGCGTCCTTCACCGGCAGGCTGTGCAGCACACCGTTGGTGTCGATCGAGTTGCCCGCCGGGGCTGCGGAGGCCGCTCCCGCGGCGGTGGCTGCGATGGCGGCGCCGAGCGCGACGGCACCAAGAGTCTTGACCGTTCCCTGCTTCATTGCTTTACGTCCTCGTGATGGGGGCTAGACCGGCTAGGAAACCTAGTGATTCCGCCGGCACCGCCGCAAACACCCTTGACACGCGGAAAAACGGCCGGTGGACAATCCACCGGCCGTTGCGCTAGACGCCTCGCACGGCGCTCACTCAGCGTCAGACTCCCTGCTGGGGGCGGGAGTTGTGGCCGACTGACGGAAGAGCCATTCCGAGCGCAATTCCGCGTATCCGGGCTTGATGACGTCATTGATCATGGCCAGACGTTCATCGAAAGGAAGGAAAGCAGACTTCATACCATTGACCGTGAACCACTGAAGGTCGTCGAGCGTGTAGCGGAATGTCCTGACCAGGTGCTCGAATTCCCGGGACATGCTGGTGTCGCTCATGAGGCGGTTGTCGGTGTTGACCGTGCAGCGGAACTGCAGCCGGCGCAGCAGGCCGATGGGGTGCTCCGCGTAGGAAGTGGCGGCCCCGGTCTGGAGGTTGGAGGTCGGGCACAGCTCCAGCGGGATGCGCTTGTCCCGGACGTAGGAGGCGAGCCGGCCGAGGGTGACGGAGCCGTCGTCGGCGACCTCGATGTCGTCGATGATGCGGACGCCGTGGCCGAGCCGGTCGGCGCCGCACCACTGGAGCGCCTGCCAGATGGACGGCAGGCCGAAGGCTTCGCCGGCGTGGATGGTGAAGTGGTTGTTCTCCCGCTTGAGGTACTCGAAGGCGTCGAGGTGACGGGTGGGCGGGAAGCCGGCCTCGGCGCCCGCGATGTCGAAGCCGACCACGCCCAGGTCGCGGTAGCGGTTGGCGAGTTCGGCGATCTCCAGCGCCCGGGCGGCGTGCCGCATGGCGGTCAGCAGGGCGCCGACGCGGATCCGCTGGCCGCGCTCGCGGGCCCGTCGTTCGCCTTCCCGGAAGCCCTCGTTGACGATCTCGACCACCTCTTCGAGGCGGAGCCCGCTCTCCAGGTGCTGCTCCGGCGCGTAGCGGACCTCGGCGTAGACGACGCCGTCCGCGGCCAGGTCCTCGGCACACTCGGCGGCGACCCGGAACAGCCCCTCGCGGGTCTGCATGACGGCGCAGGTGTGCGCGAAGGTCTCCAGATAGCGTTCCAGCGAACCGGAGTCGGCGGCCTCGCGGAACCAGATCCCGAGCTTCTCGGGGTCGGTCTCGGGGAGTCCGGTATAGCCGATCTCGCGGGCCAGGTCGACGACGGTGCCGGGGCGCAGCCCGCCGTCGAGGTGGTCGTGGAGCAGCACCTTGGGGGCTCGGCGGATCTGTTCGGCGGTCGGGAGGTTGCTGAGCTCGCTCGTCATTTCGGCACTGTAGCCCCTACGCGCGTAGATCTCGCCGAACGATACGTAACAGTGACCCGTCCACAGGGTGGACAGGGCGCCGCCTTCTGCCATCGTTCTCGTCATGGCTCAGCAAGCACTGCCGGTGCGCGAGGCCCGGCTGGGAAAACCGCTGGGAGCGGGCGGCACGGACCGGACGGTGAACGCCGTCGCCCTCCTCCTGCCCGGGTGCGGACCGAACGGACTGCGCCGGCCGTCGCCGGTGCCGGCCCTGACCGTCCGCCCGCTGGCCGCCCGGCTGGCCCGGGCCGGCCGCCCCGAGGGACTGACCGCCCACGTGGTCCACTACCGCTGCCGCGGCTGGAACGGCTCCGCGGCGCACCCGGCGCAGGACGCCACCTGGGCGCTGGACGAGGTGGTCCGGCGCTACGGCGACGTCCCGGTCGCGCTGGTCGGCACCGGCATGGGCGCCCGCGCGGCCCTGCACGCCGCCGGCCACCCGGCCGTACAAGCGGTCCTGGCCCTCGCCCCCTGGCTGTCCGATCCGCGCCAGTACGGCAGCGACCCCGACCCGGTGAAGCAACTGATCGGCCGCCAGGTCCTCCTGGTGCACGGCACCAACGACGAACGCGTCGACCCCGACCTCTCCTACCGCTACGCCCAACGCGCCAAGAAGATCAACCGCGACACCTGCCGCTTCGAGGTCCACTCCGACGGCCACTCCCTGCACCAGCACCGCTCCGAGGTGCACGCCCTCGCCACCGACTTCCTCCTCGGCTCCCTCTTCACCCAGGCCTACGCCCGCCCCGTCAAGGACGCCCTGGCCGCTCCCCCACCCCTGGGCCTCCGCATGCCCCTGGCATCGGGCTTCGGGGCGTCACTGCGGCACTGATCGCGCGGTCAACTGCGGTGCGGGGGTGGGGTGTCGGGGGTAGCCTCCGTGGGAGCTGAGAGCAACGGGGGGATTCGGTATGCCCATTGGGCCGCGATACCGGCGGGTGTCTGCGCTACAGCGCCAGTTCTTCGACCGGGAGACCGCGCTGTCCGCCTACGGCGAGGCACTGCGCCGCCTACCGCCGTCCGACGGCCCGCACCTCCTCAACATCGTGGGCATCGGCGGCATCGGCAAGTCCCGCCTGCTACAAGAGCTCCGCAACCGCACCGGGGAGGAGTACCGCACCGCCCACTTGGACCTCCAGATCCCCGCCCTGCGGCAGCAGGAGGACGCCCTCGCCGTGTTGCGCACCGGGTTCGGCGCGCAGGGCGTGAAGTTCGACCGCTTCGACATCGCGTACGCCGTGCTGTGGCAGCGCGTCCATCCGCAGCTGCGGATGGACCGCTCCAGCACCCCCTTCGCGGAGGAGAGCGATGTGCTCTCGAAGATCCTCGACGACGCCATGGGGTTCCCGGTCTTCGGCACCGCGGCCGGTCTGGTGCGGCTGACCGACCGGGCGCTGACCAGCCGGCAGCGCAAACAGCGCATCAAGAACGACCCGACGCTCCAGGACCTCGACAACCTCTCCAATGCGGAACTGGGATACGCGGTCTCCTACCTGCTCGCCGAGGAACTGCGTGAGGCCAGTCGCGAACGGCCGTTCGTGCTGTTCGTGGACGCGTACGAGGCGCTCGTTCCCACCCCGTTGCCCGGTGGGAAGAGCTTCGGCGCGGACGCCTGGTTGCGGGACCTGCTGGGGCAGTTACAGGGCGGGCTGACCGTGGTGGCGAGCCGGGAGCCGTTGCAGTGGGCGGCGTACGACGAGGACTGGGCGACGGTGATCCGCCAGGTGTCCGTGGAGGGGCTGCCGATGGCGGCCCGGCTCGACCTGCTCTCCGCGGCGGGCATCACCGAGGGCGGCCGGCAACGGTCGATCGCGGAGGCCAGCGCCGGGGTGCCGTTCTACCTCCACCTGGCCATCGACACGTACCACCAGAATCCGGCCCGGCTGGAGACGACGATCACCTCCGAGCACATCGTCCAGCGGTTCCTCCAACACGTTCCGCCGGACGAGGTCCGGATCCTGGAACTGCTCAGCGTGGCGCGTACCTTCGACTTCGGGGCGTTCCGGGCGCTGGGCCGGGCCTTCAACCTCCCCGCGCACCTGCTGACCTGGGAGTCGCTGACCGCGTACTCCTTCGCCTACCCGCTGGCCCAGGGGTGGTACCGACTGCACCAACTCATGGTCGCCGCCCTGCAGTCCCACCTCTCCCCCACCGTGCGACGGGACGTGCACGCCCAGCTGCGGGAGTACTGGGAAGGTGTCGTGGACCGCTCGGGGGACCTTCCCGAGCGAGGCGGGGTGTCCCGTTCGGCACCGCTGCGGGAGGCGGTCCACCACGGTCTGCACGCGGAGGAGATCACCGCCGAACAGATCCACGCCTGTGCCGACCGCGGGCTGGCGATGGGCGGGCGCCAGGCGGTGGACGGGATCCTGCGGGACCTGCGGGACTACCTGGCCACCCGGCCCGGCGCGGACCGTTCGCTACGGGAGGCCGCGGACTGCCTGGAGGCGGAGTCGCTGCTCGCCCTGGGCAACGCCCGGGCGGTGATCGACCTGGCGCCGGAGGTGGAACGGGAGGCCGGCACCGCGGTCTCCGCCCGGCTCGCCCTGGCCGCCGCCAACGCCCGCCGGATCGCCGGCGAGAGCCGCACCGCGGCCCGGATCTTCCAGCAGGTCTGGGACGAGCAGTCCGGTCCGGTGCGGATCTCCGCGGGCTTCTGCCTGGCCGACATCAGGATGTGGCAGGGCGACTTCGCGGCCGCGTTCGACCTGGCCGCCTCGGTGTACGACATGTGCGGGACGGACCACTGCGGCATCCGGGCGGACGTCAAGCGGCTGCTCCACCTCGGCCACCGCTTCCTGCTCGACTTCGACGCGGCCGGCGCACTGCTCGCGGAGGCCGAGGAGGAGTACCGGCACACCGCCGACCCATTCGGCTCGGCGAACATCCGGACCAACCGCGCCGAACTGCTGGCTTTCACCGACCCGGAGGCCGCCGTGGCGGAGGCCGCAGCGGCGCTGGAGGTCCAGCGGGAGCTGGGTGCCCAGCACGAGATCGGCAAGGCGTACACCGCGATGGCCATGGCGCAGACCCGGCTCGGCGCGTACGAGCGGGCCGCCTCGTCCTTCCTCAGCGCCTACGCCGCCCTCGACCGGGCCGGCTACCGGTCCGGCCGCGCCCGCGCCGACATGTACCGGGCGTTCCTCCTGCTGCGGCAGGGAGACCGCGCGGAGTGTCTGACAGTGCTACGCCGGGCGGTCGCCGAGTTCGAGGCGTGCGACGTCTATCCGTCGCTGGTGCTCGCCATCCACCGGGCGGCGGTGCGGCTCGGCGTGGACGACCCGGAGCTCGCGGCGGCCGCCACCCGCGCCCGGTCCGGCCTCCGCCCGCTGGGCCCGCTGGACGCCCTGGAGCGCCGGACCGACGCGATGCTGTCGCTGTTCCTGGGGGCGGGCGCATGAACCACCAGGAGCTGTACGCGGCGGCGCTGGCGACCACCGAGACCGCGGCCGGGTACTACAACCGCAACACGGGGCTGGACACGCCCGAGGGCCGGGTCAACGTGCGGATCCCGCTGCCGGGCGCCGACGTGATGGACGTCCGGCTGTGGCGGGAGGAGGAGGTGCTGGCCGCTGTCCGCCCCTACGCGGACCACACGCCGGAACTGCGCCACGTGTCGCGGCATCCGCGCTTCCAGGTCCAGAGCTTCATCGACGGGCGGCTGCTCGACGGCTTCTCGCCACGCGGCAGCGCCGTCCCCTGCCACGTCCTGGACGATGTGGTGCGGCTGCTGGCGCAGCTGACGGCGATTCCCGCGGGGAAGCTGCCGGCGCTGCCGGACGACTGGCCCGTCCCGGGCGACTCGACGGGCTTCGGGCGGCGGCTGTCGGCGCTGACCCGCCGGATCCACGCGGACCATCTGGCGGAGTACGGCGAGGTGTTCGCCGCCTTCGGCTTCCCGGCGGATCCGCTGGCGGGCACCGAGGAGCGATGGGCCGCGCTGACGTCCCGCCCGTTCGCGGTGCTCCACGCCGACCTGCACCGGAAGAACATGATCGTGTCCGGCGAAGCGACGTGGTTCCTCGACTGGGAGCTGGCGCTGTGGGGCGACCCGGTCTACGAACTCGCCATCCACCTGCACAAGATGGACTATCCGGAGGAGCAGCGGGAGACGCTGGTGGCCCACTGGCTGCGGACGATGCCGGCCGGGTGCACCGCCGGCTGGCGGCCCGACATGGCGGCGTACCTGCGTCATGAGCGCCTGAAGTCGGCGGTGGTGGACACCGTCCGCTACTCCAAGCAGCTGGTCGCTCCTGGTGCGGATCCCGCATTCGGCGCGTTTCTTGTGTCACGTCTGGCCAAGAAGGTGAATGCCGCCCGCCGGGACTGGGGAGTGGTCTCGGACGTCACGACCGAGGACATCCGCGCCGGGCTGCGCAGGGGACCGACGCACGGGAGCCCATGAAGGGGCGGTGGACAGGCGCATGGACGCGATGGCCCTGTACGAGGAAGCGTGCCGGCGGGACGACGGCCACGCCGGCTACTACAACCACAACGTGCGGGTGACATCCGGCCACACCCCGGTGATGGTCCGCATTCCGACCGCCGGGGCGGAGTCGATGGACCTGGCGGTGTGGCCGGAGCCGGAGCTGCTGGAGGCGATCCGCCCGTACGTCGGGGCGGCACCGCAGCTGCTCCACGCCCAGGCGGAACCGCCGTTCCAGATCCATGAGTTCATCGCGGGCCGGTCCCTGGACGAGGTGTGCCCGGCCGGGACGGCGCTGCCGGGTCGGGTGCTGGACGACATCGGGGAGCTGTTCGGGCAGCTGCTGCGCGTGCCGTCCGGCAAACTCCCCGCCGCGCCGGCCGGCTGGCCCGGGGACGGCGACTGCGCCGGCTTCGCGGCAGCGCTGCTGGCGCTCGTCCGCACCATCCGCGCCGCCGGCGACCCGCCGACCCAGCGGCTCTACACGGAGCTGGGCGTCCCCCACGACCCTTGTGCCCTGCTGGAGCGGCAGGCGGGCGAGCTGCACCGCCGCCCGTTCCGACTGCTCCACGCGGACCTGCACCGCGGCAACATGATCACCGACGGTCGGCGGACCGTCTTCCTCGACTGGGAACTGGCACTTTGGGGCGACCCGGTCTACGACCTGGCGGACCACCTGCACAAGATGTCCTACCTCCCCCGCGAGGACGCCCGGGTGCGGAATCTGTGGCGGCAAGCCGCCCCCGCCGACTGCCGCACCGACTGGGTCGACGGGCTCGGCTTCTACCTCGGCTACGAGCGGATGAAGTCGGCCGTGGTGGACACCGTGCGCTGGGCCCGGCGGATCGCGGTCGCGGACAGTGCCGCGACCCGACGGTCCCTCGCCGGCGCGCTCGCCGCCAAGTACGCCGCGGCGCGTCCCCATTGGGAACCAGTCGCCGCCGTCCCCACCCTCGACGCCGTCGAGCGGGCCGCCGTCCGCTGGGCCCGGGCCACCGGGCAGGTCACGACAGCAACGCCCCCCGGCGGCTCAGGAGGAACTTTTTGAAGGCGGCTACCGGGGGTGTGTCCATCCGGCCGTCGAGCCAGGCGACGCCGATCTCGCGGACCGCGCGGGGGGCGGTGACGGTCAGTTCGGCGACGCCGGGGCGGGGGACGGCGGGTGGGGGGAGGAGGGCGACGCCCAGGCCGGCGGCCACCAGGCCGCGGAGGGTTTCGGCTTCTTCGCCCTCGAAGGCGACGCGCGGGGTGAAGCCGGCCTCGGCGCACAGTGCGTCGGTGATCCGGCGGAGGCCGTAGCCCGGTTCGAGGGTGACGAAGAGTTCGCCGGCCGCCTCCGCGAGGCGGATCCGCTTGCGGCCGGCCAGCGGGTGGTCGTCCGGGACGACCAGGCGGAGCTTCTGCTCGTCGAGGCGGCGCGCCGCCAGGTCCGGGTAGTCGGGGACCGGGGAGGTCAGGCAGAGGTCGAGGTCGCCGGCGCGGAGGCGTTCGATCATCGCCTCGCCGTAGTTCTGGACGAGCTGGAAGCGGATGCCCGGGTGGTCGGCGCGGAAGCTGCGGATCAGGCCGGGGACGGTCTCGGAGCCGAGGGTGTGCAGGAAGCCGAAGGCGACCTTGCCGGCGGTCGGGTCGGCGTCGGCGCGGACGGATTCGGTGGCGCGTTCCAGGTCGGTCAGGGCGCGTTCGGCGGCGGCGCGGAAGGCGCGGCCGGCCGGGGTGAGGGAGAGGGTGCGGCCGTGCCGGGCGAAGAGGGCGACGCCGAGGTCGTCCTCCAACCGGACCAGGGCGCGGCTGAGGGTCGGCTGCGGCATGCCGAGTTCGTGGGCGGCGCGGGTGACGTGCTCGTGGCGGGCGACGGCGGCGAACTGGGCGAGCCGCGGGGCGAGGGTCAGCGCCCAGGAGTCGGGGCCCAGCTCGGCGGCCTCGGGGGCGGTCGGCGGGACCGAGTGAGGGTGTTCCGAAATGTCTTTTCTGTTGCGAGCTTGCGACAGAGACGGTTGTGAGCTGCGATCATGTGTCACAGCATCGATTATCGCGTTTTGATGCATTGGACGCATGAGATGTCGTCCTTCTACCTTCGGGGCATGCCTCCCGCTGATACCGGGGCGTCCGTCACCGACCGTGCGGCCGCCTCTCCCCAGTCGTCCACCGACTCCCCTTCTCCTTCCGCCGCGGCGACCGACCCCGAGTCGGACAAGCTGCGGCCGGGCGGCCCCGGCTACCGCCGGATGAGCTTCGCCCTGTTCGCCGCCGGAGTGGCCACCTTCGCCCTGCTGTACTCCACGCAGGCGCTGCTGCCGGCCATCTCCGCTGACCTCGACGTCGCGCCGGACCAGGCGAGTTGGACCGTCTCCGCGGCCACCTTCGGGCTGGCCCTCGGGGTGATCCCGCTCAGCGCGCTCTCCGAGCGGTTCGGCCGCCGCACCATGATGACGGCCTCCCTCACCGTCGCCGCGATGATCGCGCTGCTGGTGCCGTTCGCCCCCTCCCTCGGTACGTTGATCGCGCTGCGCGCCGTCCAGGGCATCGCGCTGGCCGGGCTGCCCGCGTCGGCGATGGCGTTCCTGGCCGAGGAGGTGCGCGCCAAGGCGCTGGTGGCGGCGATCGGCCTGTTCGTGGCCGGCAACAGCATCGGCGGGATGTCCGGGCGGATCGTCACCGGCTGGGTCGCCCAGGCGTGGGGCTGGCGGGCGGCGCTCGGCGCGGTGGGCGTACTGGCCGTGGTGTGCGCGGTGGCGTTCCGGCTGCTGGTGCCCCGGGCCCGGCACTTCGTGGCGCGCTCGGTGGGCCCACGGGCACTGGCCCGCACGCTCGGCGGGCACCTCGCCGATCCACTGCTGCGCCGCCTCTACGCCATCGGCGCCCTGTTCATGACGGTCTTCGGCGCGGTCTACACAGTGATCGGCTACCGCCTGGTCGCCGAGCCGTTCAACCTGCCGCAGGGCATCGTCGGCTCGATCTTCGTGGTCTACCTGGTCGGTACGGTCTCCTCGGCCGCGGCCGGGAAGCTGGTCGGCCGGGTCGGCCGGCGCGGTGCGCTCTACCTGGCCGTGGGCACCACCGCCGTCGGTCTGCTGTTCACCCTGGCCTCGTCGGTGGGCGCGGTGCTGGCGGGCCTGATCCTGATCACCGCGGGCTTCTTCGCGGGCCATGCGGTCGCCTCGTCGTCGGTCAGCCGCACCGCCAAGACCGCCCGGGCCCAGGCGTCCGCCCTGTACCAGTGCGCGTACTACATCGGCAGCAGCCTGGGCGGCGCGCTCGGCGCCGCCGCCTTCCACTCCGCCGGCTGGTCGGGCACCGTCCTCCTCGGCCTGGCCGCGATGGTCGGCGCCGCCGGCATCACCCTGTACGCCACCCGCAAGGCAAGCGCCGAACGCCGCCTTCTGCACCTCCAGAAGGCCGCGTAACACCCCACAGCGCGAAGGGCCCGCCCCACCACCTGTCCTGGTGGGGCGGGCCCTTCGTCGTGAGGGAGCCTCAGCTGCTGGGGAAGAGCGCGGTGTCGACCGTGACATCGAACGGCGCCGGCAGGTGCAGCTTGTCGCCGTACTTCACGGTTTCGAGCACGCGATACCGACCTCCCGCCGGCTGTCCGTACAGCGTTGCGGTGGGCCTGCCGGAGTGCCAGGGGTCGAGCAACAGGTAGAGGGGAACGCCGGCGTCGGCGTAGCCTTGGAGCTTCTCAACCCGGTCGTGATTCGCATTGGACCGGGACGTGATCTCGACGATCAGCTCGGCGGCGTCAGCCATGCGGCGCTCACCGCGGCGCGGCAGCAGTTTCTTGGGAATGACCGCCAGGTCGGGGATGTAGAGCCCCTGCTGGCTGGGAACGGTCAGCCCTTGCGTCTGGTAGATGCCCCAGTCCCGGGGGATGACGGTGTACAGCAGGCGCTGAAGTTCGTCCGCGGTGTCGTTGTGGTCGCTCTCCGGCGGTGGTGCCACGGTGACGATCCCCTCAATGATCTCCACCTTGCAGCCCTCCGGAGCGTCAGTCCGCTCCCATGTGCGGAGTGCCTCGTTCCAGCTGCTTTCATCAGCCTGGTGGGGGCGCTCGGCGATCACTGCTGCCATGGTGTGCTCCTCTATCGGTACGTCACCGATCCCAGCATGCCGAACGGGACCGGTGCCGGTCCACCGATCCCGTTCACCCGAATGAGAAAACCGCAGGTCAGGCGATACGTTCCAGCACGACCGGACGCGCCGCGAACGGGGTGTCCGACGGGCCGATCTGCACCCCGCCGTTCAGGGCTTCGAGCGCGTAGTCGAACTTTTCCGGGGTGTCGGTGTGGAGGGTGAGGAGGGGCTGGCCGGCGGTCACCGGGTCGCCGGGCTTGGCGTGGAGTTCGATGCCCGCGCCGGCCTGCACCGGGTCCTCCTTGCGGGCCCGGCCGGCGCCCAGGCGCCAGGCGGCGAGGCCGACGGCGTAGGCGTCGAGAGACGTCAGCACACCAGAGGCGGTGGCGGTGACGGTGTGCTGTTCGCGGGCGAGGGGGAGGGTGGCGTCCGGGTCGCCGCCCTGGGCGCTGATCATGCGGCGCCAGTGGTCCATGGCGGAGCCGTCGGCCAGTGCCTTGGCCGGGTCGGCGTCCTTGAGGCCGGCCGCGTCGAGCATCTCGCGGGCGAGGGCGAGGGTGAGGTCGACGACGTCGGACGGGCCGCCGCCGGCCAGCACCTCGACGGATTCGCGGACTTCGAGGGCGTTGCCGGCCGTGCGGCCGAGCGGGGTGGCCATGTCGGTGAGGAGGGCCACCGTCTTGACGCCGTGGTCGGTGCCCAATCCGACCATGGTGGAGGCGAGTTCACGGGCGTCGTCGAGGTGCTTCATGAAGGCGCCGGAGCCGACCTTGACGTCGAGGACGAGGGAGCCGGTGCCTTCGGCGATCTTCTTGGACATGATGGAGGAGGCGATGAGCGGGATCGACTCCACGGTGCCGGTGACGTCGCGGAGGGCGTAGAGCTTCTTGTCGGCGGGGGCGAGGCCGTCGCCGGCGGCGCAGATGACCGAGCCGACGTCGCGCAGGACGTCCAGCATCTCGGCGTTGCTGAGCTGGGCGCGCCAGCCGGGGATGGACTCCAGCTTGTCGAGGGTGCCGCCGGTGTGGCCCAGGCCGCGGCCGGAGAGCTGCGGGACGGCGGCGCCGCAGGCGGCGACCAGCGGGGCGAGCGGGAGGGTGATCTTGTCGCCGACGCCGCCGGTGGAGTGCTTGTCGGCGGTGGGCCGGGGCAGCGAGGAGAAGTCCATCCGCTCACCGGAGGCGATCATGGCGGCGGTCCAGCGGGCGATCTCCTTGCGGTTCATGCCGTTGAGGAAGATGGCCATGGCGAGGGACGACATCTGTTCGTGGGCGACGTCGCCGCGGGTGTAGGCGTCGATGACCCAGTCGATCTGTTCGGGGGTCAGCTCACCGCGGTCGCGCTTGGTACGGATGACGGAGATGGCGTCCATGGACGGGTTCCTTTCGAACGGGTAGCTCCCGTTCTACACGCATAGACGCGACGGCCGCCAGGGCGGGCGGCGAGCGGCGCCATCCGCGGTCCGCGGGGCGCCGCCCGCCGTCATTCCGCCAGGTGTCCCGGACCGAACGCGTCCGGCAGCAGTTCCGCCAGCGGCCGGATGCCGGCCGCGGTGTCCACCAGCATCTCCGGTCCGCCGTGCTCGTGGAGGAGTTGCCGGCAGCGGCCGCACGGCACGAGCAGCTCGCCCTTGCCGTCGACGCAGGTGAACGCGGTCAGCCGGCCCCCGCCGCTGGCGAACAGGGCGGAGACCAGGCCGCATTCGGCGCACAGCGCGAGACCGTACGAGGCGTTCTCGACGTTGCAGCCGGTGACCGTGCGGCCGTCGTCCACCAGGGCGGCGGCGCCGACGGGATAGCCGGAATAAGGGGCGTAGGCCCGGGACATGGCGTCCCGGGCCTGCGTCCGCAGTGCGGTCCAGTCGACCGGCACTTGGTGCGTCATGCGCGGTGTCTTCCTTCGTTTCTTGCTTCGCGCGGGGTGCGGGGATCCGCTCCGCGCGTCAGTGGCCCTGGCCCTTGCGGTAGGGCTTGCCGATCGCCTTCGGGGCCCGCAGGCGCTGCGAGAAGAGCGCCAGGACCAGCAGCGTAGCGATGTACGGGCTGGCCTCGACCAGTTCCAGCGGGACGTTGTCGGAGAGGGCGTACCAGACCACCAGAACGGCGGCGGCCACCGCGGCGACCGCGGCCTGGGCCCGCTTGGCGGCGCGCAGCCGCACCAGCGCCAGCCCGGCGAGCAGCGCGGCCAGACCCAGCAGCAGGGCGTGCACGGTCGGGCCGCCGCTGCGCAGCTGCATGGCGTCCATGAAGCCGAACAGGCCCGCGCCGAGCGCGACGCCGCCCGGCCGCCAGTTGCCGAAGATCATCGTGGCCAGGCCGATGTAGCCGCGGCCGCCGGTCTGGCCGTCCTGGTAGAAGTGCACGCTGATCGCCAGGAAGGCGCCGCCGAGGCCGGCCAGCGCGCCGGAGACCAGGATCGCCGCGTACTTGTAGCGGTAGACGTTGACGCCCAGCGACTCGGCGGAGAGCGGGGCCTCGCCGCAGGAGCGCAGCCGCAGGCCGAACGACGAGCGCCAGAGGAGGAAGAAGGTTCCGACGAAGAGGCCGACGGTGAGCAGGGTCAGCCAGGAGACGCCGGTGACCGCGCCGCCGAGCACCCCGGCGAGGTCGGAGACCAGGAACCAGTGGTGGCCCTCGATCCCGTTCAGCCAGTCCGCGAGGCCGGGGACGGTGAAGGTCGGCATGTCGGGCATCGGCGGGGACTGCTTGTCGTTGCCGCCGGCCAGCATCGCGGCGCTGTGCTCCTGGCCGAACCACAGGGTGGCGAGGTACTGGGTGGCACCCAGCGCCAGGATGTTGAGGGCGACACCGGAGACGATGTGGTCGACGCCGAAGGTGACGGTGGCGACGGCGTGCACGAGGCCGCCGAGCGCGCCGCCGAGGATGCCGGCCGCGGCCGCCGCCCAGGGGCCGTGCTGCCAGCCGACCGCGCCGGCCGCGAACGAGCCGAGCATCATCATGCCTTCGAGGCCGATGTTGATCACGCCGGCCCGTTCGGACCACAGACCGCCCAGACCGGCCAGCCCGATCGGCACGGCGGCGCTGAGCGCGGCCCCGAACTGGCCGCCGGAGGTGAGGTCCCCGGCACCGCTGACGGCCCGCAGGGCGGAGACCGCGACCAGCGCGCCGGCGATGATCAGCAGCACCCAGGGGTAGGTCAGCTTCCGCCGTCCGCCCGTGCCGGGAGCCGCGGGCCGCACCGCGGACTTGAGTTCGGTACTCACGCCGTCACCTCCGGCTTGTCACTGTTGTCGGCGCTGTCGGTGTTGCCGGTGCTGCCGGTGCTGCCGGCGTTACCAGTGCTGCCGGTGCTGCCGGCGCCGTCGCCGGTGCGGGCCAGCGCGGCCAGTTCCTCGCCGACCTTGCGCTGCTGGAGGCGCAGCCCGTAGCGGCGGACGACCTCGTAGGCGATGACCACGCAGAGCACGATGACGCCCTGGATGACGCCGACGATCTCCTGGGCGTAGCCCTCGAACTCCAGCCGGGAGCCGGTGCGGTCGAGGAACGCCCACAGCAGTGCGCCGAACGCCATCCCCGCCGGGTGGTTGCGGCCGAGCAGCGCGATGGCGATGCCGGTGAAGCCGATGCCGGCCGGGAAGTCGGTGCCGTACTGGAACGATTCGCCGAGCAGGGTCGGCATCCCGACCAGGCCGGCCGCGGCACCGGACAGCAGCATGCTGATGACGATCATCCGCTTGACGCTGACGCCGCTGGCCTCGGCGGCCGGTTCGGAGGCGCCCACCGCCCGCAGGTCGAAGCCGAAGCGGGTGCGGTTGATCAGGAACCAGTACAGGGCACCGGCCAGGACCGCGACCACCACGAAGCCCTCGACCGGCTTGGGGTGGGTGGAGAAGGCGAAGAAGTGGCTGGACTCCGGCAGGAACTTGGTGTGCAGGAGGTTGCCGTCCTTGATGGCGAGCCGGCCGTCCTGGAGGAAGTAGCCGATCACCGAGGCCGCGATGGAGTTCAGCATGATCGTGGTGATCACTTCGCTGACCCCGCGGGTGGTCTTCAGCAGACCCGCGATGCCCGACCAGATCGCGCCCACCAGCATCGCGATGACGATGAGCAGGATGATCTGGAGGGCGCCGGGCAGGGCTATGGCGCCGCCGACCGCAGCCGCGGCGAAGGCGGCCAGTCGGTACTGCCCGTCCACCCCGATGTTGAAGAGGTTCATCCGGAAGCCGATGGCCACCGCGAGCGCCGAAAGGTAGTACGGCACCGCCTTGTTGATGATCCAGACCTGGCTGTCGCTGTAGTGGCCGTAATCGGCCATGATCCCGTAGGCCCGGAACGGGTTCTCGCCGGACGCCAGGAAGACCAGCGAGCTGATGACGATCGCGGCGACGATGGCCAGCGCCGGTGCGGCGATGGCGAGCAGGACCTTGTCCCGGGCGGCGCTGCGCGCGAGGGCGGCAACGGCCGGGTTCTTCTTGGCCGTTGGGGTGGTGGTGGACGTACTCACTTCCCGCCACCCCCTTGGGCGGCGGCGGTGTCGTCCGACGCGCTGAGGTGGCCGCTGGCGGCACCGGTCATGGCGGAGCCCAACTCCTCCGGGGTGATCACGGCGGGGTCGGCGTCCGCGACCAGTCGGCCCCGGTACATCACCCGCAGGGTGTCGGACAGCCCGATCAGCTCGTCCAGGTCGGCAGAGATCAGCAGGACCGCCAGGCCCTCCCGGCGCGCGGCGCGGATCTGCTCCCAGATCTGGGCCTGCGCACCGACGTCGACCCCGCGGGTGGGGTGGGCGGCGATCAGCAGCTTGGGGTGGTGGCTCATCTCGCGGCCGACGATCAGCTTCTGCTGGTTGCCGCCGGAGAGCGAGGCCGCGGTGACCTCGATGCCGGGGGTGCGGACGTCGTACTCGGCGACGATCCGCTCGGTGTCCTTGCGGGCGCCGGCCAGGTCGAGGAGCTTGCCCTTGCTGTTCGGGCGCTCGGTGACGTGGCCGAGGATGCGGTTCTCCCACAGCGGGGCGTCCAGCAGCAGGCCGTGCCGGTGCCGGTCCTCGGGGATGTAGCCGATACCGCCCTTGCGCCGGGCGCGGGTGGAGGACCGCGACAGGTCCGTGCCGTCGAGGGTGATGGTCCCGCCGTCGGGCGTGCGGGTGCCCATGACGGCCTCGACCAACTCGGCCTGCCCGTTGCCCTCGACGCCGGCGACGCCCAGCACCTCGCCCTTGCGGATGGTGAACGAGATGCCGTCCAGCACCGTGCGGACCTCGCCGCTGGCGTCGGTGGTGGTCAGCCGCACGTCGCTGACCCGCAGCAGTTCCTCGTCCGTGACGGTGGACTCGCGGGTCTCCGGGGACGGCAGTTCGCTGCCGACCATGAGTTCGGCCAGCTGCTTGGGGGTGGTCCCGGCCGGCTCGACGGACGCCACCGTCGTACCGCGCCGGATGACGGTGATGTCGTCGGCGACCGACAGCACCTCGCCCAGCTTGTGCGAGATGAAGATGACGGTCAGGCCCTCGGACTTGAGCTCGCGGAGGTTGTCGAAGAGCGCGTCGACCTCCTGCGGGACGAGGACCGCGGTCGGCTCGTCGAGGATCAGCGTCCGGGCGCCGCGGTAGAGGACCTTGAGGATCTCCACCCGTTGCCGGTCGGCGACGCCCAGGTCCTCGACGAGCACGTCGGGCCTGATGTTCAGCCCGTACGCGTCGGAGATCTCCCGTATCCTCGCGCGGGCGCCGGCGCCGATGCCGTGCAGTTTTTCCGCGCCGAGGACGGTGTTCTCCAGGACGGTGAGGTTGTCGGCGAGCATGAAGTGCTGGTGCACCATGCCGATGCCGCGGGCGATGGCGTCGCCCGGGGAGTGCAGGGCGACGCGTTCGCCGTCGAGCGCGATGGTGCCCTCGTCCGGCTTCTGCATGCCGTAGAGGATCTTCATCAGGGTGGACTTGCCGGCGCCGTTCTCGCCGCACAGGGCGTGGACGGTGCCACGGCGGACCGTGAGGTGGATGTCGTGGTTGGCCACGACGCCGGGGAACCTTTTGGTGATCCCGCGGAGTTCTACAGCAGGGGCGTCCTGGCCGGGCGGGCTGCTGCTGGTGGGCGCTGCGTTGATGGCGCACTCCCCTCAGGGGCGAAGGAGCGGAAGAAGCGGACAGGGTGGGGCGGGGAGGCGGGGCCGGCGGCGCTCACACGAGGCTGCCGGGTACGGCCCCGGGAGGCTACGACTTCGGCGTCTCCTTGACCTTCACCTGACCCTCGATGATCTGCTTCCGGGCCGCGTCGATCTGCGGCTGGATGTCCGAGATGAAGCCGCCCGAGGTGGCGAGCGAGACACCGCCGTGCTTCAGGTCGTAGGTGTGGATGCCGGTCAGCGGCTTGTGCTGCTCACAGCTCTTGATCAGGTCGAAGACCGCCACGTCCACGTTCTTCACCACGGAGGTCAGGATGTGGTCCTTGTAGCGGGCCAGTCCCGGCTGCCGGTACTGGTCGGAGTCCACCCCGATCGCCCAGGCGCCCTTGACCTTGCTGATCGCCTCGATGGAGCCGGCGCCGGACTGGCCGGCGGCCGAGTAGATGATGTCGATCCCGCTGTCGAGCATGCCCTGGGCCTTGGCCTTGGCTGCGGCCGGGTCGTTGAACCCCTTGTCGTTGTTGGGGTACAGGTACTGCGAGACGACCTTGGCCTTCGGGTCGGTGGCGCGCACGCCCTGCTCGAAGCCGGCCTGGAACTTCTGGATCAGCGCGTTGTTCACGCCGCCGATGAAGCCCACCTTGTGGGTCTTGCTCTTCAGCGCGGCCGCGACCCCGGCGAGGTACGACCCCTCGTGCTCGGCGAACACCATCGCGTCGACGTTCTTGCCGGTCGGCACCGCGTCGACCACGCCGAAGGTGGTGTCCGGGAAATCCTTGGCGACGTTCTGCACGGACTGGCTGTAGGCGAAGCCCACCCCGATCACCGGGTTGTACCCGGCCTCGGCGAACGACGTCAGCCGCTGCTCACGGTCCGCCTCGGTCTCGCCGTTCTTCGCGGTGAGCATCTTGACCTTGACGCCCAGCTGCTTGCGGGCGTTCTCCGTACCGCGGGCGGCCGCCTCGTTGAACGAGTGATCGTCCCGACCGCCGATGTCGAAGGCCAGCCCGACACCCGCGTGTGTGGCGCGGTTGGCCTCGGCGAAGCTCTGTCCGCAGGCGGTGGCGGTGAGCGCGAGACACGCGGTGGCGGTGGCCGCGGCGGCAACCCTGATAACCCGACGCACGGGGCCTTCCCTTCGCTGTAAGCGCCCCCAGTGGCGCTGGCTTGTCGGGAGATTAACGCGCGTAGACCTGGCGCAAAACCCTCCACTGCGTTGCCGTTACCGATTCGTCTCTCAGGGCACGGCCCGGAAACACAGCGGGCGGCCGGCGCGGGGCCGGCCGCCCGTAGTGGCGGGGTGTGGCTCGTTTTATACGCTCCACGGGGCTCAGAGCAGTGCCGCCGCGGTGAAGAGTTCCACGCCGACGGTGATCGCGTGCTCGTCGACGTCGAAGTCGCCGCGGTGCAGATCGAGGCCGCTCAGCTCGCCGGGCGGGCGGACGCCGAGCCGGGCCATGGCGCCCGGGACGTGTTCGAGGTACCAGGAGAAGTCCTCGCCGCCGAGGGACTGCTCGGTGTCCTCGACGGCCTCGGCGCCGCGCCGGGCGGCCATCGCGTCGTGCAGCAGCTGGACGCTGGCGGCCTCGTTGACAACCGGGGGGACGCCCCGGACGTAGTCGATCTGGGACTTGGCGCCGTGCAGGGTGGCGACCTCGTCGATCGCGGCGTGGACGAGGTCCGGCGCCTGCCGCCAGGCGTCCAGGTCCAGGCAGCGCATGGTGCCGGAGAGCGCGGCCCGCTGCGGGATGACGTTGCAGGCGTGGCCGGTCTCCAGGCGGCCCCAGGTGACGGCGAGGCCGGCCCGGGCGTCGACCCGGCGGGAGATCAGCGCCGGCACGTCGATCGCGACCCGGGCCGCGGCGGTGACCATGTCGGTGGTCAGGTGCGGGCGGGCGGTGTGGCCGCCGGACCCTTCGAGGGTGACTTCCAGCCGGTCGCAGGCGGAGGTGATCGGGCCGATCCGCAGGCCGATCCGGCCGGCGTCCACCCGGGGGTCGCAGTGCACGGCGAGGATCTGCCCGACGCCGTCCAGCACCCCGCACTCGACGGCCTCGGCGGCGCCGCCGGGCAGGACCTCCTCGGCGGGCTGGAAGAGCAGCCGCACCGGGCGGGGCAGTCGGCCCTGACGGGCCAGCTCGGCGAGGACCAGGCCGGCGCCGAGCACCACGGTGGTGTGCACGTCGTGGCCGCATGCATGGGCGCGGCCGGGGACCGTGGAGGCGTAGTCGACGGTCTTGGTGTCGGGGATGGGGAGGGCGTCGATGTCCGCACGGAGGGCGAGCGACTCGCCAACCGGGCTGCCCGGGGTGCCGTCGACCGTACCGATGTCACAGACGAGGCCGGTGCCGGTGGCGAGGACCCGGGGGCGGAGCCCGGCCCGCTCCAGTCGGTCCTTGATCGCCGCGGTGGTCCGGAACTCCTGGTTGCCGAGCTCGGGGTGCATGTGCAAGTCGCGGCGGAACGCGAGGAGTTCGGCGCGTAGTGCCTCGGGGAGCGTGCCGGGCAGGGCGGGGGCGAGCGGGTCGGCGGCGGGGTGGGACATCAGTTGGTTCACCCGTTGAAGGTTACGGGCCCGAACCGGGCAACTGGCCCTCGATCAACAAAAGTTCAGCCCGTCAGGGGAAGAAATTTTAGGCAGCTGGGTGCATGGACGGATTTTGAGAGGGGTATGAAGGAGGGCTTTATCGCTCCCTGTCAGGTTCTGCTCTCAGGTTCGGTTCCCAGGTTCGGTTCCGCGGTGTGATTCCGCTGTCAGGTTCTACCGTCAGGTTCCGCTCCAGGTTCTGCTGTCTGGTTCTGCTCCGGGTTTCGTTTCCGGTTTCGCTACCGGTCCTGCTTCCGGTTTCGCTTCCGGTTCTGGTGTCAGGTCCGGTCGTCCCGGTAGTCGTTGTACGTCCCGGGCGGTGCCGGTGACGTCGTCGAGGAAGCCCTGGGCGCGGGGCGAGGCGTGTGCGGTGAGCCAGGCGGGGTCGATGTCGCACACCGCGACCCGGACTCCGGTGCCCTTGAGGGCCAGCGGCAGGGTGTGGACGACGGTGGAGGGGAAGCTGAGGACCAGGCGGCCGACCGGGCCGCGGCGGGCGATCAGCTCCAGCGGGAGGTCGGGGCGGACCACCTCCAGGCCGGTCTCGGTGGCCAGCCGGTGGAGCTTGCCGGCGCCTTCCCGGCGATGGGCGAAGTAGCGGGTGGCGCCGTGCGTACGGGCCAGGCGGGCGACCGCGGCCAGGTAGCGGTCGGCGTCGACCACGCCGGTCTCGACGAGCGAGGTGCCGACGATGTCGGCGGTGCGGGTCAGGCGGGGCGGGCCGAAGCGGCCGCGGGTCCAGGCGAAGTCGTTGGCGGTGACCGCCATGCCCTCGGGCACCTCGACCGGCATCGAGCTGAAGAGGGCGACGGTGCGGCGGCGCCGGGCGCCCTCGGGGCCGGGGGTGAGGCGGCGGCGGGCGGTGGCGGCGAACGGTGCGAAGAGCAGATCGCGCGGGCTGCGCCCGGAGCCGTGCCGGTGCCAGCGCACCAGCCGTTCACCGCGGGCGAGTTGGCCGATGAACTCCATGGTGGCGGTGCCGTCGTCGACCACGACCAGGTCGCGGGCCCGGGTCAGGCTCAGGAGCAGTTGGACGTAGCGGGAGAAGGGGTCGCCGAGGACGACCCGGTGGGCCCGGCGGAGGAGCGGGGTGAGGCCGCCGATGGTGCGCAGCGGGGCGGTGGCGCCGCCGCGGGCCTCCTCCCAGCGCACGGTGTGGCCTTCGTCGCGGGCGAGTTCGGCCATCCGGCGCAGCTGGCCGCGGGTCATCGGGTCGTGCGGGGAGAGCACGACGACGGTGAGGGCGGCGGCTCCGGCGGTGTGCGCCCATTCGAGGACGTTCAGCAGCTGCACCGGGCTCTCGACGAAGGCGAGGGTGCCGGTGTCCGCGGGGGCGGGGCTCATGTCGTCACCGCCGGGTTCGGTCCGGTTGCGCTGCCGGGGCACCCCGAGGAGGCGGCGGGCGGGAGTCCCCGCCGCCTCCCGGGGTGGGACCTCGGCGCCGGCGGCGCGGGTCCCTTCGGGTGAGTTCACGTCGCGAACTCCGCTCGGCCCGTCAGACGGCGGCCGGCGCGCGGTCGGCGGCGGTCTCGGCGTCCGCGTCCTGTGCGGCGTCGGCCTCGGCGACCACGCCGGCGACCCGGCGCAGCTTCTTCATCGGGCCGAGCTCGCTCTCGTAGACCTTCTTGACGCCGTCGCCGAGGGACTCCTCGATGGTGCGGATGTCGCGGACCAGGCGGGTCAGGCCCTGCGGCTCGACGGAGGCGGCCTGGTCGGAGCCCCACATGGCGCGGTCGAGGGTGATGTGCCGCTCGACGAAGGTGGCGCCGAGGGCGACCGCGGCGAGGGTGGTCTGGAGGCCGGTCTCGTGGCCGCTGTAGCCGATCGGGACGTTGGGGAACTCGGCCTGGAGGGTGTGGATCATGCGGAGGTTGAGCTCTTCGGCCTTGGCCGGGTAGGTGCTGGTGGCGTGGCAGAGCAGGATGTTGGCGCTGCCCAGGACCTCGACGGCGTGCCGGATCTGCTGCGGGGTGGACATGCCGGTGGAGAGGATGACGGTACGGCCGGTGGCGCGCATGGCGCGCAGCAGTTCGTCGTCGGTGAGCGAGGCGGAGGCGACCTTGTAGCAGGGCACGTCGAACTTCTCCAGGAAGGCGACGGACTCGACGTCCCAGGGGGAGGCGAACCACGCGATGCCGCGCTTCTTGCAGTACTCGTCGATGGCGCGGTAGCCGTCCTCGTCGAACTCCACGCGGTGGCGGTAGTCGATGTACGTCATCCGGCCCCAGGGGGTGTCGCGCTCGATGTCCCACTGGTCGCGCGGGGTGCAGATCTCCGGGGTCCGCTTCTGGAACTTGACCGCGTCGCAGCCGGCGTCCGCGGCGGCGTCGATCAGCGCGAAGGCGTTCTCCAGGTCGCCGTTGTGGTTGATGCCGATCTCGCCGGTGACGTAGACGGGACGGCCGGGGCCGACCGGGCGGTCGCCGAGGGAGCGGAAGCGGGAGTCGCTGCTCATGGGAGGTTCCTTCGTTCTGTTCGAGGGTGGTGGATCTGGGGGCGGGGCAGGGGGCGGGTCAGGGGGTGGCGGCCGGGTTCCTGTAACGGCGTTACAGGGCTGGGTGGGTGCTGAGGCGGGTGGGAGCTAGAGGGACGGCCCCAGCAGCCAGCCGGCGATCTCGCGGACGGCGCCGCTGCCGCCGGGTGTGGCGGTGACGGCGCGGGCCGCGCCGCGCACCACGTCGTGGGCGGAGGCGACCGCCACCGGCCAGCCGACGAGGTCGAAGCAGGGCAGGTCGTTGACGTCGTTGCCGACGTAGAGCACCCGCTCGGGGGTGACGCCGGCCTCCTCGCACCACTGCTTGAGGGCGATGTCCTTGCGGTCGATGCCGTGCAGGACGGGCACCTTGAGCTTCCGGGCGCGGGCGGCGACCACCGGGTTCTGCTCGGTGGACAGGATCAGCAGCTTCAGCCCGGCGCGGCGGAGCGCGGCGATCCCCAGGCCGTCGCCCCGGTGCACGGCGACGGTCTCCCGCCCCTCGGCGTCGACCAGGACCCGGTCGTCGGTCTGGGTGCCGTCGAAGTCGAGGACGACGGCGTCGACGTCCTCGCGGGACGGCAGGGTGCCGGGGCGCGGAGCGTCGAGGAGCGGGGCGAGAGCGCGGGCCCGGGCCAGATCGTGCGGGTCGTCGATCTCCAGCACCCGGGCCGGGTCGGTGCGGACCAGTTCGGTGCGGCCGAAGAAGCGGTGGCCGCTGGTGCGGAAGCCGGCCGCGTCCATGGCGTAGGCGGCGCCGGTCTCCAGCAGGTCCTGCGGGCGGTCCTGGCGGCGCGGCCGGAAGGACTTGTCGTGGTTGACGCCGTGGCCGCCGTCGGTGGCGGCGCTCCCCGCGGCGACCGCGCCGACCGCGCCGACCGCGGCATCGGCGTCCCGCCAGACGAAGCCGTGGAAGGGCGCGACGGTCAGTGCGCTGTCGGCGCCGTCCTCGACGACCGCGGCGGCCACGGCGTCGATGTCCTCGCTGGTGAGGAACGGGCTGGTGCACTGGACGAGCAGCACCGCGTCGACCGGGCGGCCCTGTTCGGCCTCGTAGGTGTCCATGGCGTGCCGGACCGCGGCCTCGCTGGTGGCGGTGTCGCCGGCGATCTCGCCGGGGCGGGCTATGACCACCGCGCCGGCGCCGCGGGCGGCGGCGGCGATCCCGGCGTCGTCGGTGGAGACGATCACGTCGGTGACCAGCCGGGCGGCCCGGCACTCGCGGACTGCGCGGGCCACCAGAGGCACGCCCCCGACGGCGGCGAGGTTCTTGGCGGGGACGCCCTTGGAGCCGCCGCGGGCGGGGATGACGGCCACAACGGTGGGGGGCATGGGGCTCTCCTTGGTCGGGCGGGGGCCGGTCGCGGTTCCTGGTCGTGCGCCGCCGCGCCGGGCGTCACGCACGGTTCTCGGTCGTTCGCTTCTTGCGGCGGCGCTCACAGTTGCCCCCAGCGGCGGATGGCGGGGGCGACGCGTTGGACGCCGTGCCGGTACGCGCCCCGGGCCGCCTCGCGCACCGTGTCGCGGACGAACTTCCGTAGCCCGCCGGCCTCTTGGGCCGTCTCGACGTGGCCGGCGAGGGGTGCGCCCTGCGGGTCCAGGCCGTAGCGGGCGAGGATGCCGGGCAGGTAGCCGGGGGCGGTGCGGGGCGTGTAGTACGGGGTGAGCGGCGGCAGGTGGTCGGCGGCGGCCAGCGCGGTGACCCGGTCGCGGGCGGCGTCGAAGGCGGTCTCGTATGTCCCGCCCGCGGCGACGCCCTGGCGGGCCAGCCACTCCGGGCGGGGCTCCGGGCGGTGGCCTGCGTCGAGTTCGTCCCAGGAGGCCAGGCAGCCGGAGCCGAGGAAGTGGTGGTTGCCGAGCGCCTCGCGGATGCCGAGGTCGGTGAGGACGGCGGTGGGGATGCCGCGGTGCAGCGACTCCAGGGCGGCGGTGGAGCTGACCGTGACCATCAGGTCGGTGCGGTCCAGGACCTCGCCCATGTTGCCGTACACCAGGCGGCAGTTGGCGGGCAGTCGGCCGGGGAGTTTGGCAACGAGCTTCTGGTAGGGCAGTTCCTCGATGTGAGTGGTGTGCTCGCCGGGCCTGCTGCGGAGTTTGACCAGCACCTCGCGGTCGGGGTGCCGGCTGGCGTGCTCAACTGCCCGCCGCAGCAGGTACGTTCGCGCCTCGCGGCTGTCGGGGACGGAGGGCTGGGCGGCGAACACCACGGTGTGGGGCCGGTGTCCTTGCTCCGCGGACGGGGTGTGCGGCTCCTGGTAGGGGGCGCCGCCGAGGAAGGGCAGTGCGCACTCCACGACGCTGTCGTCCGGTGCGCCGACGCCCTGGTAGACCGCGCGGAACCGGTCCGCGTCGTGCCGGGAGTTGGCGAGCACCACATCCGCGCCGTGCCGCAGCAGCAGGCCGTCGGCGAGCTTCTCGTAGACCACGCCGACGTAGCCGGTGACGACGACGGGGCGGCGGCCGCCCGCCGGAGCTTCGGCGCGCCAGGCGTGCCGCAGTCCGTGCAGCATCGCCTGGACGGCGCCGCCGACGCAGGCCAGCACCAGCACGTCGTAGCCGGTGTCGTCCCCGGCCCGCGCGCCGCGTTCCATCAGGTCGAGGAAGTCGACGCCCCGGATTTCCCGCAGCGAGTCCGCGCGGGCGCCGACCTCGCCGAGTTGGCGGACGGTGGGGGTGGCGCGGCCGCGGAGCAGGTAGCCGTCGAGCCGGGCGTCCGGTTGGAGTCGGCGGGCGGTCAGGGCGCCCCACTTCCACCGGGTGTCCGAGTCGGCGAGCACCGCGACCCGCGGTGCGGAATGGGTACGTGATGGCACGTCGAAGACGCTAGGAAGGCGCGACGGTCGGCGGGCCAACTGGGAAGCAACAAAGGGTTAACAGCCGACCGACGAACGTCGAACCCACCCGGATACCGCCCGGTTACCGCCCGGCCACCGGCCTGGTTAACCATCCCGCCATTCTTCGTTCACCGCCAAGTACGCGCCGCGTCAAGACGAATGCCGGGCGCCGCCCCTAACGTCACGGGGGTGGTCAAGCTCTCCGTCGTCGTGCCGTTCTACAACGTGCAGACATACGCGCCCGATACTCTGAAAAGCCTGGCGGCGAACTCTCGCGAGGATTTCGAATTCCTGCTCGTCGACGACTGTTCACGCGACGGGACACCGGAGATCCTCACCCGCGCCGCGGCGGACCTCCCGGGCGCCCGGGTGCTGCGGCACGAGAAGAACGGCGGCCTGGCCACCGCCCGGAACACCGGGCTGGACGCGGCCCGCGGCAGGTACCTCACCTTCCTCGACGGGGACGACTGGCTGGCCCCCGGCTACCTTTCCGAACTCCTCTCCACCATCGAGGAGTTGGGGTGCGACTTCGTCCGGACGGACCACGTCCAGTGCACCGCCCGGACGCGCACCGTGCACCGGGTCCCGCACGGCCGGCGGGGGGTGGTGATGGATCCGCGGAGCGTGATCCTGCCCGCCGACCGCTCCACCTCGGTCGACTACGCCTACGCCTGGGCCGGGATCTACCACCGCCGACTCCTCGACGACGGGCTGCTGCACTTCACCGACGGACTGCGCACCGCGGAGGACCGGCCGTGGATCTGGCGGCTGCACCGCGAGGCGAAATCCATGGCGGTGACCGGTCTGCTGGGCGTTTTCTACCGGCGCGGAGTGGCTTCCTCGCTGACCCAGATCGGCGATGTCCGGCAATTGGACTTCATCCGCGCTTTCGATCAGGTGATCGAGGAAACGGCGCGGGACCGCGAGGCGCATCTGCTGTTGCCGAAGGCGGTCCGCACGTATTGCGCGATCATTTCCCACCACCTCGGCTCGATCGAACGATTCGAGCCACCGGTCGCCCGTAAATTGCGGGCGATGAGCGCCGCGGCCATGAAACGCATGCCGCAGGACGTACTGAAGGAAGCCCTGGATTCCATGGATGTACAGCGCGCGTCCCGGCTGCGGCGGCTGCGTCGTCGCGGCGTCCCGGCGGAGGTCGCCGCCTGATGCCCGGCCGGCCCCGTACCCAGATCTTTCTGGCGTCCACCCTCTACGGCGCGGCGACCCTGGCCGCCGCCCTGGACGCCGACCTGTTCGCACCGGCCGACCGTCGACTGCTGCTGATCAGCAACAACGCGACGACCCCGGAGACCACCCCGGCGCTGGACGCCATGCCCGGTTTCGCGCGGCTGCGCGACCGCTTCGACCGCGTGCTGTCCTGGAACGAGACGATCCGCCCGTTCCACCCCGGCGGCTGGTCCCCGCGCCTCGACGACGTCCCGCTGTGGGAGCGGCAGCTGCGGCTGCTGTGGGAACTTGGCGACGACGACGTCGAGTTGGTCGTGGAGTCGATCCAGGTCAACCCGGCGCTGGCGCTGGCGCAGCTGTTCCCCGGCGCGCCCGTCCACGTCTACGCCGACGGGCTGATGAGCTACGGCCCGACCCGCAACAAGCTCGACCCGCTGGTCGGCACCCGGATCGACCGACTGCTGCACCTGGACCTGGTGCCGGGCCTCAAACCGCTGCTGCTCACCGAGTTCGGGGTGGAGCCGGTGACCGTGCCGACCGCCGCCTTCACCAAGGTGCTGGCCGAACTCGCCGACGACGGCGAGGCACCGGACGATCTGGCCGACGTCCCGGAGGGTGCGGCACTCCTGCTCGGCCAGTACCTCTCGGCACTGTCCATCCTCACCCCGCAGGAGGAAGAGGAACTGCACGTCCGGATGGTGCGCGGGGCGGTCGAGCGGGGCCACCGCGAGATCGTCTTCAAACCGCACCCGTCGGCACCGGCCCGCTGGTCGCGACTGCTGGAACAGGAGGCCGAGAAGCTCGCGGTCTCACTGACCGTGCTGGACCGGCCGGTGCTCGCCGAGGTCCTCTACCAGCGGGCCCGCCCGGCGCTGGTGGTCGGCTGCTTCTCCACCGCGCTGCTGACCGCGTCCGTCTTCTACGACCTGCCGGTGGCCCGGGCCGGCACCGGGCTGCTGCTGGAGCGGCTCAGCCCGTATCAGAACAGCAACCGGGTGCCGGTGACGCTGGTGGACGCGCTGGTGCCGGACCTCGCCGACCGCAGCGAGCGGCCGCGCGCCGCCGCCCGCCCGGAGGACGTCGCCCCGCTGGTCACCGCCGTCGGCTACGCGATGCAGCACCAGATCTACCCGCACCTGCGGCCGGCCGCCGAACGCTACCTGGCGGCCCACCTGAGTCCGTACACCCGGCGCTACTTCAAGCGCCGCCGGCTCACCGCGCTGGCGCTGCCCGGCGCGATCCCGTCCCAGCTGTCGTTCATCCCGCGCAATGCCGCGGTCCGCCGGGTGGCGCGTCGGGCCCGGGCCGTGCAGCGCCGATTGAGGAAGCGGACCGCCGCCTGATGACCACCACCTCACCGCCGGCCGGGGCGCCCCGCGTGGCACCGGACCGCACCGCGGCCGGCGCGCCGGGCGCCGGTCCGGCCGCCACCCGGGACACCGCGATACCGGCCCGCGGCCGGAGCGGTGGCGCCGCCCGACTGCGCGCCCTGGACGGGCTGCGGCTGCTCGCCGCCCTGATGGTCGCCGCGTACCACTACGGCGGCCGCAACGGCGACATCTCCCGGGCCTGGGGCGACTCCCCGGCCCACCAATTCCCCTACGCCTCCGGCGCGTTCGCCTACGGCTGCCTGGGCGTCCAGATCTTCTTCGTCATCAGCGGCTTCGTCATCTGCCTCAGCGGCTGGGGCCGGACCCTGCGCTCCTTCATCGCGAGCCGCGTCTCCCGCCTCTATCCCGCCTACTGGGTGGCGATCCTGCTGGTCACCGCGGTCTTCGCGCTCCCCTGGGTCGCGTTCAAGGCCCTCTCACCGAGCGAGGTGCTGACGAACCTCACCATGCTCCAGTACCCGCTGGGCGTGCACCGGGTCCTCGGCGTCTGCTGGACGCTCTGGGCGGAGATGCGCTTCTACGCCCTCTTCGCGCTGTGCGTCGTCCTCCCGGGCGCCACCCGCGGCCGGGTCGTGCTCTTCTGCGCCGGCTGGACGCTGGCCGCGGCCCTGGCGCAGTCCGCCCACGACCCGTTCCTCAGCACCGTCCTGATGCCGCAGTACGCCCCGTTCTTCATCGGCGGCGTGGGCCTGTACCTGCTGCACCGCTTCGGCCCCCGGGACCCGGTCGCCTGGACGATCGTGCTGGTCAGCTGGCTGATCGGCCAGCACTACGCGGTCGCCGGCCTGTGGCACGCGCCGTCCGTGCACGCCTTCTCCTACCGCTCGGCGTCCGTGATCATCGCCATCGTGACCCTCGGCTTCGCCGCGGTCGCCGCCGTCGCCCTCGGCGCATTCCGCTGGGCGAACTGGCGCTGGCTGACCGTCGCCGGGGCGCTGACCTACCCCTTCTACCTCGTCCACGAGCACCTGGGCTGGGTCGTGATCGGCGTACTGCACCGCGGCGCCGGGCTGCCCTCGTACGCCACGTTCCTGCTGACCGTCGGCCTGATGCTGCTGCTGGCATGGGTGCTGCACCGGTGGGTCGAACGACCGCTGACCCCACGCCTGCGCCGCGCGATCGACCCGCGCCGCTAGGGCCTGCCGCCACCCCGCGGGGCGGACCACCCCCGCCCCGCGGACCGCTCAACCTCTCAACTCCCCTCCCTCTTCAGGCGGTTGGCCTCGATGCCGGCCACGATGATCCGCAGTCCGGCCTCGAACGCCTCCTCGGTGTCCCCGAAGAGCGTCCGCCCGGCCCGCGCGGCGAGCGGGTACGTCGCGCCCAGCCGGCGCTCCCGCTCATCGAGGTCGTAGGACGGGTCACGGACCTCCGGGCGCTCTGGTTCCGGGTGCACCGACTGCTCCTCGATGACCAGCCCGACCGTGTAGTTGTACGCGGTCCACCAGGCGCGGGCCGCCTCGGTGAGGGTGAAGCCGACCGCGGTGAAGTGGCTGAGGAAGAGTTCCAGGGGCGCGGCGAAGCTGTCGTCCGTCATCCGCGTCCCGGCGACGACCTTGCCCCCGTCGCGGTAGGTGAGCAGTTCCCGGCGGAGCGCGGCGCAGGTGTTCCGGACCATCTCCTGCCAGGACGGCCACCGGCCGTCCGCCCCCGGCCCACCCGCGGGCAGCGTCGACCGGAACAGCCGCCGGAAGATCTCGGTCGCCATCTCGTCCAGCAGTTCCTGCTTGTTCTTGAAGTGCCAGTAGAGCGCCGGCGCCTGGACGTCGAGTTCCTTGGCGATCCGCCGGAGGGTCAGCCCGTCCAGGCCACCCTCGTTCAACAGCCGCAGGGCGGTCTCCACCACCGAATTCCGGTCAATACGCGAAGCCATGTTGACAACTTAACACCGTTAAGGGCAGCCTCGAAAGCATGGCACTTAACAGCGTTAAGGAAACCTTCGCCAACCCCACCGAGGGCACCTTCGAGGCCGCCGCCGGGGACGCCACCGCGCCGCCCGTCGACGTCCTGATCTCCGGCGCCGGCCCGACCGGCCTCGCGCTCGGCATCGACCTCACCCGCCGGGGCGTGACCACCCTTGTCGTCGAGCGGCAGACCACCCTCTCCCCCGGCGCCCGCGGCACCGGCGTCCAGCCGCGCACCCAGGAGGTCTACGACGACCTCGGCGTGCTCCCCGCCGCGCACGCCGCCGGCGGCCTCTACCCGCCCATGGCACTGTGGGAGGACGGCCGGATCGTCCGCACCCACCAGATGATCGAGCGGGTCGCCCCGACCCCCTCCACCCCCTACTCCGAGAGCCTGATGCTCCCCCAGTGGCGCAACGTCCAGCTGCTCCACGACCGCCTGCGCGACCTCGGCGGCAGCGTCCAACTGGACACCGCACTCACCGACTTCACCCAGGACGACGACGGCGTGACCGCCCGCCTGACCGGGCCCGACACCGCCGTACACACCGTCCGGGCCCGCTACCTGGTCGCCTGCGACGGCGGCGGCAGCACCGTTCGCAAGCAGCTCGGCACCCGGATGACCGGGCCGGAGCTCGCCCCGGGCCACGCCGTCCTCGCCGACGTCCGCCTCGACGGCCTCGACCGCGACCACTGGCACCGCTGGATGCTGCCGACCGGCGGCTTCGTCGGCCTCCTCCCGCTGGCCGGCACCGACGACTTCCAGATGCTTGCCGCGGCGGCCACCGCCGAGCCGGACACCTCCCACGAGGCGGTCCGCGACCTGATCGCCACGCACACCCACCTCACCCGCGACCAGGTCCGCGAGGTGCTGTGGACGTCCCTCTACCGCCCCAAGGCCGGCATGGTCGACGCCTACCGCCACGGCCGGGTCTTCCTGGCCGGCGACGCCGCGCACGTCCATTCCCCGGCCGGCGGCCAGGGCCTGAACACCAGCGTCCAGGACGCCTACAACCTCGGCTGGAAGCTCGGCCAAGTGCTCCGGCACGGCGCCCCGGACACCCTCCTCGACACCTACCAGACCGAGCGCCGCCCGATAGCCGCCCGCATCCTGGAGACCAGCACCCGACTGCACCGCTCCGGCAGCCTCCACCGCGGCCGCGACCTGCACCAACTCGACATCGGCTACCCGGACAGCCCGCTCACCCGCGAACTCCGCGCCGACCTCCCCGACGGCGCCCGCACCGCCGGCGACCGCGCCCCCGACGCCCCCTGCACCACCCCCGACGGCACGCCCACCCACCTCTTCGACGCCTTCCGCGGCCCGCACTTCACCGTGCTCGCCCTCGACGCCCCGGACCTGGACACCCCCGCCCTCACCAAAGCGGCCGGCTCCACCCCCCTCCACACCCTCCACGTCGGCGGCCCCACCCCCGACCTCCTCGACCCCGACGGCCACCTCCGCGCGGCCTACGGCACCACCCCGACCGTCTTCCTGATCCGCCCGGACGGCTACGTCGCGGTGGCGGCCCCACCGGAGGAGGCGACGGCGGCCGTAGCCGAAGCGTTGGAGACGCACTTCGGTGCCACGCCCGCTACCGTCTGATCCCCCGAGGCGGCCGGCCGATCGACGCCGAAGACTCAATCCGCCTCGGGCAGGAGCCCCTTCAAGTACCGGCCCGTCGCGGCGACGAACGCCTCGCGGGCCTTCTTGAAGTCGACCCAATTCGGCTCGGTGCCGCCCCCCTTGTGCAGGGCCGCCGCCCGCTCCACCAGGACGCGGGCCTCCTTGACCGGCCCCACCGCTTCCAGGTCGATCACGTTGAACGCGGCGCGACTCTTGAGATAGGCGCGGTCGACGTCCTCCACTGCCGCCGCCTCGTCCGGTCGGCCGTCGGACGTCTTGTACCGACCGTCGCAGCGGTGCCAGGCGACGCGGAGTTCGTCGTCCACGGCGTTGAGGAAGGCGGCGTAGGTGTCGCGGCGGGCGAGGTAGAGAGTGACGGCGGCCGTGTCATCCATGGCGGTGACTCCCGTGGTAAACGCTGGCTTACGGGCCGACACGGTACCCGCCGACCCCCTCGAACACGGGCGTACGGGCGGGAATTCACCGATGCGAGAACGCTCAACAGTCCGTACGGGAGATCTCCGGATTGGCGTACCGCACCGAGCGCCGTGGCGACATGCGTACCGGCGCCACGGTCCGCCGTCCGTCCACCCCGCCGTTCTCGCTGTCACCGCCGGTCGGCGCGCACTCTGCATCCGGCGCGCAGGCCAGCTGCGGGGAACACGTGTCGAAACTGGGGTTGCAGTCCGGCAGACACGTGGGCTGCTCAGAGACACGCGTGTGCGGGAACGTCTCCTCCAGTGCGGCGCGCACCTCGCACGCCGCATGCCCCTTGTAGATCTCGTCGAGGCTATGGGTGTGGACGTTGCCGAGCACCATCCAGCGGGCGAACACGCACGGCCACACTTCCCCGCTCGGAGAGATCGCGAACTTGCCCCGGCCGCATCGCCCGCACAGTTTGCGCATATCCGGCGCCGCATTCTGGGCGCCCCGGCCAAACGGGCGGATACCGTCCGTACGCACATCCCGGATACCGAGCTGCATCAGCGCGTGCGAGGCGTGGCCGGCGCGCTGCCCCTCCAGGACGTGAATCACGCTGCCGCGCATCGGGATGCCCAGCTCGCGCGCCTTGTCGATGTTGGCCCGGGTACGGGCGTGAGATCCCCTGCCTTCGGTCACGTCGTCATGGTCGGCGTGCTCGTCGCTGTAGTAGCTGAAAGCCAGACGCACCCCACGTAGGCTCAGCACCTCCCACACGGCATCGGTGATGTGCGTCAGGTTGGAGAACACTTCCACGCGCATCGCGTACGTGAGGGCGTGACGAATGTAGGTCGGCAGGCCAGGGTGCAGAGTGGGTTCGCCACCGATGAACTGCACATCACGTACGCCCATGCCGTGCAGCTCGTCGATCACCCGCAGCCAGTCTGCGTCGGTCATGTCCCCGTGATCCCCTTGCGGGGAAGAACCGGCATAGCAGTGACGGCAGTTGAGATTGCAGAATCCAGTGATCTCCAGCCATGCAAACGTGGGCCGGAGAGGTAACACGCTCATCTTCCCTCCAGAAAAGGGCGAGGTTCAGCGGGGCACCGTCAGCTCAGGAACTGGGCGCCGTGGCGCCGGATGAGTCCGCCCTCCCGCGTGACTGGGGGGGGGAGGGCGGACCCGATTTCCCTCACCGCGCGGGCGAACCCTGCGCGGCATCCTTCAAGGGAGCGCCCGGGGCGCTCCCCGCGGGACGGACCGGGGCCGCGAGCCGAGCCCGTGGGCTCGGACGGGACGTGCGCTGTCCCTCCTCAGGGCCGTTCCGATCGGGGGAGTCATGCGCGGGCGCGGATCCATATCCGCCCTCACCCGCATCGCTTGCCGCGGAATCGTCGCCCGCGTCGCCCTCGCCGTCTCCCTCGTCCTTGTCGGCAGCGCCCTCCAACTGGAGCAACCGGGCGCCCCGACTCTTCGAAACGCGGTGGACCCTGGCCAGGTGGGCGTTCAATTCGACGGCCAGTAAGTGAAGTTCACCGGGAGTCCAGGACCGCCCGGCGAGGACGTCGCCGGCGTCCTCGATGAGTTCGGCCGCCGAGTCCATCTGCTCCGCCTCCACCCTGTCGGCGAGGCGGGAGACGTAGCCGGTCCCGGTACCGCCGAGAAGGAAGCACGGCTTTCCCTCCGGGCTGCTCCACGGCAACAGCCGTGCGGAGTACATGGGGTTCATCGCGTGGGCACCTCCAGCCCATGGATCCGGCGTGGGCCGATGTCGATGCCATGCACACTCAGCCAGAGCGTCCACCGCCGCTCACGCTGCACGCGGCGCGTACGCCGCTCTTCGGGCGTGAGGACGTAGGGGCGAATCAGTTCGCCGTCCTCAACATCTCCTTCGCACAGCGACAGCGGGCGGGTGCGTCGCCGGATTGAGGTGGCGGCCTCGCCCGCAGTCAGGACTAGCGGAGTTGGCTCGGGCCACGGGTCAGCCGCACAGCAGCGTCCCGAAGCAGGGAATAACAGCCGCACGAGCAACTGACCTAGGGACGCGATAACTTGGGTCACGTCGTCAACCTTCCAGGGGTTGATGGCCATGCCCCCGGGCGTCGACAGCGCCGCGGGGGTCAGATCACCCCAAACTCTGCTGCGATGCGGCAAGCTTGGCTTCCCCTCCGTGGGTATCCCCATCATGGGTAGGCCGATGTTCGAACCAATGCGTCACACTGGCACCAGCAGTTGCGACGGGGCATCCAATGACCGCTTATAAACCGCCGACAGCGTTACCGTGTGACTTCCTGAACCGCGAAGATGTGAGAATCGCGATTGCCGCTCACGACTTCGGCATCGTGTTCCGGCTCGCACGCTCCGAAGCCAAGATCAGTTATTCGAAAATCGCGGCTGAATGCGACATCAAGCCGGAACGCGTCGGCGCCTTGGCACGTGGCCACGGCAGCGTCACGACGTTCGAGAAGATCACCAAGATTGCCGATGCGCTACGCATCCCAGGCCACATGCTCGGTCTCGCTCCCCGTGAGTGGGAGCGGGATCAACCACCTAGTCATGCCCCAGACATGTCTGCACGCACCATGCACACGAATCGGAGCGGAGGAGACACAGTGCGGCGCAGGGAGTTTTTCAAAGCATCGGCCGGAGCGGGATTGGTCGCCGGCTTGCCCGAACCCGAGCAGTTCACGACCGGGCGTCGTATCGGTCGCACTGTTCCCAACCAGCTCAGGGAGCGAACGGCGCGGCTGAGGCGCCTTGACAACATCCTCGGCGGTGGCGACACCTACCGCGTCTACCTCGGCGAGTACCAAGCCACCAAGCGCATGATGCGCGAGGCCAGCTACACGGAAGAGACCAAGCGCGGTCTCCTATCCGTATTGGCCGAACAGGCCCAGCAAGCCGGATGGGCCGCATTCGACGGCGGCATGTCCTCCGACGCGACTGGCTTGTACGAGGAGAGCTACCACGCCGCCTCCGACGCTGGAGATGTGGCCCTCACCGGCAACGCTCTTGCATTCCTCGCCTATCAGAAAGTCAACGATGACCGACAGGCCGGCACGGAGATCGCCCTCCGGTCATGCCGCACGGCAGGTCCCGACGCTCCGCGCGGCGTTCGAGCCTTGTTGTACGAACGCCTGGCGTGGGCCTACGCCGTCGCAGGCGATGCAAGCGGGACAGAACAGGCACTCAATTCGGCCGAAACCGCATTGAGCGAGGATGATGGGACGCCGCAGCCCGACTGGACGGCGTGGGTCGACCTCAACGAGCTCCAGATCATGACCGGTCGCTGTTGGGCCGAACTACACCGTCCGCTACGTGCAGTTCCCGTTCTGGAAGAGGCACTCGGCAAGTACGACAACACCCACGCCCGCGACAAGAGCCTGTACCTGTCCTGGCTGGCGGACGCATACCTGTCCGCCGGAGAAATCGAGCAGGCGGCAGACGTCACGAACCGAGTACTGGACCTCTCCGCCGGAGTAGCATCCGTCCGCCCGCATCAGCGCATCGCGCCGACACTCCGACAACTCATCCCCCACCGCCATCTATCTGCTGTGGCCGAGGTGCTGGACAGGGCAAGGGCCTGAAAGCTCAGCCCACCGAGTCAGGGGCGGTGGCCGTCTCCACCCAGCGCAGGTACGCCGCCGACCCGGCGACGATCGGTACCGCCGTGACTTCCGGGTTGTTCCACGGGTGGTGCTTCAGCAGATGCGCCTCGATCTCGTCGTACCGGTCGGCACGGGTCTTGAACAAGAGCTGCCACTCCTCCCCCGTGCCGAACTGGCCCTGATGCCAGAAGACGGAGACCACGGGGCCGACGATCTGTGCTCCCGCCGCGAGCCGAGCCGACACGACCGACTGAGCGAGCTTGACCGCGGCCTCGCGGGTCTCCGTCGCAGTGGATACCTGAAGGAAGTCCGCCATGTGGCGAGCCTATCGACGCCTGCTCCGCTTCTCGGCGAACACGCATATCTGGCGCAAAGCCCCCGCCAGCCACCCGTAAGGCAGCCGGCAGGGGCTCGTCCGTGGCCGTGGAAACCGTAGGCGACGGCCGCTACACGACCAGCGAGAGCAGCAGCACCCCCACGATCCCCACCACCGAGATCAGCGTCTCCATCACCGACCAGGTCTTCAGGGTCTGGCCGACGTCCATGCCGAAGTACTCCTTGACCATCCAGAAGCCGGCGTCGTTGACGTGGCTGAAGAAGAGGGAGCCGGCGCCGATGGCGAGGACGAGGAGGGCGGTGTGGGTGGTGCTCATCTCGGCGGCGAGGGGAGCGACCAGGCCCGCGGCCGAGATGGTGGCGACCGTGGCGGAGCCGGTGGCGAGGCGGATGGTGACCGCGATCAGCCAGGCCAGCAGCAGCGTGGAGATGTTCCAGTGCTTGGAGATCTCCAGGATCATCTGGCCCACACCGGAGTCCACCAGTGTCTGCTTGAAGCCGCCGCCGGCGCCGACGATCAGCAGCACGCCGGCGATCGGGCCGAGCGAGGACTCGACGGTGGAGGCGATCCTGCCGCGGGTGAAGCCGGCCGCCCGGCCGAGCGTGAACATTCCGACGACGACGGCGGTGAGCAGCGCGATCAGCGGCGAGCCGATGACGTCGAAGACCCGCTGGAGGGTGTGCGCGGGGTTGTCCACGACGACGTCCACGAGGGCCTTGGCCAGCATCATCACGACCGGCAGCAGGACGGTGGCGACGGTGATGCCGAAGCCGGGGCGCTTCTCCAGATCGTCGGCGGTGCGCTGGGGGATCATCTTCTCGGGCGGGGTGATGTCGACCCAGCGGGCCGCGTAGCGGGAGAAGAGCGGGCCGGCGATGATCGCCGCGGGGATGGCGATGACGACGCCCAGCGCCAGCGTGACGCCGAGGTTGGCCTTGACCGCGTCGATCGCGGCGAGCGGCCCGGGGTGCGGGGGAATCAGCCCGTGCATCACGGAGAGTCCGGCCAGCGCCGGGATGCCGATCCGCATGAGGGAGAAGTTGCCGCGCTTGGCGACGAGCAGCACCACGGGGATCAGCAGCACGATGCCGACCTCGAAGAAGATCGGCAGCCCGACGATCCCGGCGATCAGCACCATCGCCCAGGGCATCGCCCGCCGTCCGGCCTTCGCCAGGATCGTGTCCACGATCTGGTCCGCGCCGCCGGAGTCGGCGAGCAGCTTGCCTAGGACGGCGCCCAGCGCGATCAGTACGCCGGTGCCCGCGACCGTGGTCCCCAGCCCGGTGGAGAAGCTGGCGATGGCCTTGTCGAGGGGCGCTCCGGCCACCGCGCCGAGCACCAGCGAACCGATGATCAGCGACAGGAAGGCGTGCAGCTTGAACTTGGTGATCAGCAGGACGATGACGGCGATACCCGCCAGGACGGCGATGCCCAGCTGTGCGTGACCGGCCGAGGTGATCGGCGTGGTCGCGTCCGCTGCGAGCATCTCGACGCTGAGATGTGGCACGGCGATTCCCTTGGTTGGAGGGGAGGGGGAGAAGGGAGAAGCGGCGGAGGGGGTGGGGACGGGGGGTGGGGACGGGTGGGGAGCCGGGCCCCTCGGGGGGGGAAGGGAGGGGCCCGGCGGTCTGGGGGTTCGGCCTCGGCGCGGGGTTACGCGGCCGGGGCCGGGCGGCGCAGTGCGGTGGCGGCCCGGTCGGCGATCTGCTCCGGGGTGCCGGAGACGTCGACGACGACGCCCGCCTCGTCCGGTCCGAGCGGTTCGAGCGTGGCGAACTGGGAGTCCAGCAGTGCGGTGGGCATGAAGTGGCCCTTGCGTTCGGTCATCCGCGCCTCGATGAGCGAGCGGTCGCCGGCGAGGTGGAGGAAGACCACGCCCGGGGCGGCGGCCCGCAGCCGGTCGCGGTAGGCGCGCTTGAGCGCGGAGCAGCTGACCACGCCGCCGTGGCCGGCCCGTCCGTGCGCCCAGGCACCGATGGCGTCGAGCCAGGGGCCGCGGTCGGCGTCGTCCAGGGGGGTGCCCGCCGACATCTTGGCGATGTTGGCCGGCGGGTGGAAGTCGTCGCCCTCGGCGTACGGGACGCCGAGCGCGTCGGCCACCAGGGGACCGATCGTCGTCTTGCCGGTCCCGGCCACACCCATCACGACGATGACGTCGGCGCTGCCCATCCCGAATACCTCGATACCTCGTATGCAGGACATCGCTCACCAGTCAGCCGTTACCGGCGCAATCGGTATGACGCTGTCCTCTTCGACCTCGTGCGCTCCCCACTGAAACTCATTAGGTACGACGTATTCAAGCCCCTGTGACGCAAACGTCATACTTAATTGGCTGAAGTGGCGGAGAGACGGGAACGTAGGCTTGGCCCATGGAAGCGACCGGGAACGGGGACAAGGGGCTGCACGCCCGCGTGCTGGAGTCCCTGGGGCCGGCGATCACCGCGGGCGACTACCCTCCGGGCACGGTCCTGCGCACCGATGAGCTCGCCGGGCGGTTCGACGTCTCCCGCACGGTGATCCGCGAGGCGATCCGGGTCCTGGAGTCCATGCACCTGGTCGCGTCCCGGCGCCGGGTCGGGGTGACCGTCCGCCCGACCGAGGAGTGGAACGTCTACGACCCGCGGGTGATCGGCTGGCGGCTGGCCGGCCGGGACCGTCCCCGGCAGTTGCGCTCACTGACCGTGCTGCGCTCGGCCGTCGAACCGGTGGCGGCCGGGCTGGCCGCCCATCACGCCACCCCTGCTCAGTGCGCCGAACTCACCGAGCACGCCATGGGGATGGTCTCCACCTCGCGCGGCCAGCAGCTCGACGCCTACCTCGTCCACGACATGGCGTTCCACCGGGTGGTGCTGTCCGCCTCCGGCAACGAGATGTTCGCCCGCCTCGCCGAGGTCGTCGCCGCCGTGCTCACCGGCCGCACCCACCACCACGTGATGTTCACCGACCCCGACCCGGCCGCGGTCACCCTGCACGTCCAGGTCGCCGAGGCGATCCGCACCGGGGACGCGGTCCGCGCGGAGGCCCTCACCCGGGAGATCACCGCCGGCGCGATGGCCGAACTCGACGTCCTGGCACCGTAGTTCGCGCCGGGGGCGCCCGTCAGAACAGCGGCTGCTGACCGGGCATCGGCGGTTCCTCGGGGTCGAAGAGCATCGAAGCGGGCGCCATCATCGGCGCGGTCCGCCGCGATCCCGGGCAGGAGATCAGCTCGATCCCGGTCCGCCGCCCCGGCGGGTCGTGGCGGGCGTACCGGCCGCCGACCACGGCGATCTCTCGGGTGCAGATGGGGCAGCGGCGGCGGGGTGCGGACATGCCTCCAGTGTGGCGGACGCGTTCCGGGCACCGCACCCGGCACCCGATCCGGGCACCGACCCGACATCCGTCACGGCCTCAGAACGCGTCCGTCGGCACGTACGTCCCCCACACCTCGCGCAGCGCGTCGGACACCTCGCCGAGCGTCGCCCGGGCGCGCAGCGCCTCCCGCATCGGGTAGAGCACGTTGTCCGGGCCCTCGGCGGCCTTCCGGAGCGTGCCGAGCGCCGCGGTGACCGCGTTCTGGTTGCGGCGGGCGCGCAGCCGCGCCAGCCGCTCGGCCTGCTGCGCCTCGATGGCGGGGTCCACCCGCAGTGGCTCGTAGGGCTCCTCCTCGTCGGTGCGGAAGCGGTTGACGCCGACCACCACCCGTTGGCCGGCGTCGGTCTCCTGGGCGATCCGGTAGGCGTTGCGCTCGATCTCGTCCTTCTGGAAGCCCCGTTCGATGGCGGCGACCGCACCGCCCAGGTCCGCCACCCGCGTCATCAGCGCCAGCGCCGCCTCCTCGACGGCGTCCGTCAGCGACTCGACGGCGTACGAGCCGGCGAACGGGTCGACGGTGGCGGTGACGTCGGTCTCGTGGGCGAGCACCTGCTGCGTCCGCAGGGCGAGTCGGGCCGCCTTCTCGGTGGGCAGCGCGATCGCCTCGTCGAAGGAGTTGGTGTGCAGCGACTGGGTCCCGCCGAGCACCGCCGCCAGCCCCTGCACGGTCACCCGGGCGAGGTTCACCTCCGGCTGCTGGGCGGTCAGTTGCACCCCCGCAGTCTGCGTGTGGAACCGCAGCATCTGCGACCTGGGGTCGTGCGCCCCGAATTCCTCCCGCATCAGCCGCGCCCAGATCCGCCGCGCGGCGCGGAACTTGGCGACCTCCTCCAGCAGCGTGGTGCGGGCGACGAAGAAGAACGACAGCCGGGGCGCGAAGTCGTCGACGTCCATGCCGGCGGCGAGCGCGGTGCGGACGTAGGCGATGCCGTTGGCCAGCGTGAAGGCGATTTCCTGGGCGGGCGAGGCGCCGGCCTCCGCCATGTGGTAGCCGGAGATCGAGATGGTGTTCCAGCGGGGGATCTCGGCGCGGCAGTAGCGGAAGATGTCCGCGGTCAGCCGGAGCGACGGCTGCGGCGGGTAGATGTACGTGCCCCGCGCGATGTACTCCTTCAGCACGTCGTTCTGCACCGTGCCGTTGAGCTGATGTCCCGCCACCCCCTGTTGCTCGCCCACGAGTTGGTACATCAGCAGCAGCACGGCGGCCGGCGCGTTGATGGTCATCGACGTCGAGACCGCCCCCAGCGGGATGCCGCCGAACAGCGTCTCCATGTCCTCGACGGAGTCGATCGCCACGCCGACCTTGCCCACCTCGCCGGCCGCGATCGGGGTGTCGGAGTCGTGGCCCATCTGCGTCGGCAGGTCGAAGGCGACCGACAGTCCGGTCGTCCCGTGCTCGATCAGTTGCCGGTAGCGCGCATTGGACTCCCGCGCCGTCCCGAACCCGGCGTACTGCCGCATCGTCCAGGCCCGCCCGGTGTACATGGTCGGGTAGACCCCCCGGGTGTACGGGTACCCGCCCGGCTCACCCAGCTCGGCGTCCGGGTCCCACCCCGCCAGCCCCGCCGGCCCGTACACCGGCTCGATGGGCAGCCCGCTCTCGCTGTACCGCACCATGTCCGCTACGCCTCCAAACAGGTGAACAGTGAAGGTTTGCACCGCCTTCACAGCATGCCTGGAGGTTCGCCCCACCGCACCGTTGGGAAAGGGGTGGGTCGTGCGAAGAAGCGGGAGAAGGGGACCGGCGGCAGCGGTGGCACTGGCCGTGCTGACGTTGGCGACGGCCTGCCACCCGGCGAAGGCCACTCCCCTGCTGGCGCCCGGCGCGCACGGCCCCGCCGTCCGCGACCTCCAGGCCCGCCTGGCCCAACTGGGCGTCTTCCAGCACACTCCCACCGGCCACTACGCCACCGAGACCGCAACGGCCGTCCGCACGTTCCAACACCAGGCCGGCCTCCCTCCAACCGGCACTTTCACAACGGCAGACCGCGCGGCCCTCACCTCACGCACCAGAAAGCCAACGGCCAGCGACCTGCACCACCAAAGAATTCCCTGACCAAAGCGAAAATTGAGCAACCCCCACCCACCGCAACCACATCCGCGAGAGCGCGCGCCGGCTTAGGCGCAAAGAGGGGGGGCGCCGGCTTAGGCGCAAAGAGGGGGGGCGCGGGCAGGGCCGGGGGAACGTGCCCCGCCCGCGCCAGGTGCGCTGAGCCACGGGTACGGGGGGAACCCTGGCTCTTGCGCCGCCGATGACCAGTCGGCTCATTTCTTACAGCGTCACGGCGTCAAAAAACGTCACACCGGACCGGTGGGAAGGGTTCCGGTTGGGGTCGGCACGGGTGTGCTGGGGGTCGGTGCGGGGGTGGTGCTGGCGGGCGGGGTGCTCGGGCCGGGCGAGCCGGACGGGTCGCCCTCCTCGTCGCCGCTGCCGCCACCGTTGTGGCCGCCTCCGCCGTTGCCACCGTCCCCGCCCTGGCCGCCGCCGCCCTGGCCGTCGCCTCCGCCATCGTTGTCACCCGAGCCGCCGCCCTGCTGTCCCGCCTGGGAGAGGTACTGGCGACAGAAGGCGTGCACCTTCTCCGGGCCACCGGCCTTGGATTCGAGGCGCCGCAGGGTGTCGCGGTCCAGGTCGCCGCGCTTGCCGGATTCGTAATCCTTGCAGAGCGCCAGCAGCAGCCGCTTCTTGTTCTTGCCGTCGGGGTCCGACGGCGACTGGCCGTCGTCGCCGGGAGTGCCGGGCGTCTGGGCGCCGGGCGCGGGGGTGGTGCCGTGGCCGCTGCCAGGGGTGGGGCTGGCGCCGGGGGAGGTGGTCCGCCCGTCCGGCGGGGTGGCCGGGGTCCGACCGGTCTCGCCGGTGGTGGTGGCGGGCTCCTGGGTCTCGAAGATGCTGGGCGTCTCGGCGGCCGAGACGCTGGCCCCGGGCTGCGGCTCGCCGCCCCGGAACGGCGTGGGCAGGACGCCGGTACCGGCGGCGACCGCGATACCGCCGATCGCGCAGACCGCGAGGGCGACCGCGAAGCCGCGTCTGAAGGGGCGGGCGAGCCCGTTGCGTTCGGCGACGCGGCTGCCGCGGCCGGCACGCACGGTGGACAGTGCGGCGCCGCGGACGGCTTCGCGCGGGTGGGCGCCGGGACCGTGGTGGGCCTGCCGGAAGGCGGCCAGCGCGGCCTCCTCGCCGGGCAACGCGACGGTTTCGGGCCGGTCGGAACCGGCCGCCGCGGCGGCCTTCAGCAGGTGTTCGAGTTCGCGTGCGCCGTCACCGACCTGGGAACCGGCCGGCTCACCACGCAGCAGTCGCTCCGCGGCGTCCTTGTCGAGCCAGCTATACCGGTCGTCGGCCATCACATGTCCTTCTGCGTTCGTGCGGCCGTTTCCGTCACACCTGGTACGTACGAATCCGCCACACCGTCAGGGTGTCTTCGGTCCTGTACGGGCAGCTCACCGACTGTGCCACCGCCCGTGCCCGGACCGGCGGACAGCCCTCGGGGTACCCCGTCGCCCTCGTCCCCACCACCGTCCTCGGTGAGGAGTTCGGCCAGCTTCTTCAGACCGCGGTGGGCGGCGGTGCGCACCGCGCCGGGCCGCTTGCCCAGGACCTGTGCCGCGCTCTTGGCGTCCAGGCCGACGACCACCCGCAGGGTCACCGCCTCGGCCTGGTCCTGCGGGAGCCGGCCTATCAGGCGGAAGGTGTGGCCGGTGCCCAGGGCCTCCAGCGCCTCGCCCGCGGTGTCGGAGGCGGCGGGGGTGTCGGTGAGTTCGCTCTCGTCGCCCCCGACGGCCGGGCGGCGGCCGCGCATCCGGATGTGGTCCAGCGCCCGGTTACGGGCGATCCGGGCGGTCCAGCCGCGGAAGCGGTCCGCGTCGCCGCTGAAGCGGTCAAGGTCGCGGGTGATCTGGAGCCACGACTCGGACGCCACGTCCTCGGCGTCCGCTTCGCCCACCAGGGTCCGGACGTAGCCGAGGAGGCGGGGCTGTATGGCGCGGTAGACGAGCCGGAACGCCGCCTCGTCGCCGTCCTGCGCCGCCTGCACGGCAACCGTCAGCCGTCCGTCGTCCGGCTGAATGTCGTCCCCTCGCACGGGTCCATCCTGTCGCACGCTGAATGTCCGCCGCCCGGTCCTTGCCGCTTCGCGCTGTCGCTGTTTCTTCGCTGCTGGTTGGTCGTCTGGCCCGCCGTGGTCACCGCGGCGGCCGGTCCGTTCCTCCGCTGCGTCGGCGGTGGGCCGTCCGGCCGTTCCTGCTGACCGTAACGGGTGAGACCCGGTGCCTGGCACCCGGGCCACCTCTTGGGACGGGCGGCGCACCGGTACGACGTGCCCACGCTTCCCACCGAACTCCCCGGTAACCAGCTGCTCTTCCGGTCGCCGGACCCCCCGCGAGCGGCCTGCCCGCCGGCGCATTCCGGCACGTTACGGGCCCTGCCCGGCCCGCGTCCAGACCACTGGCCGTGCCGCCGCCCGTACCCCGTGTGACGCTTTCGGGCCCGCTGGCGCTGTATCGATTAGGAGCCCGTCTCGGGCTCCTCGTGAGCGACGGCCGGGGCCTCTCCTGTGGGGGGTGGCGGCCCCGGCCGTCTCTCGCATTTCTCCCGCCCGGCCGCTCAGAGCCGGTTTGCCAGCGCCTTGAAGTCCGTCCAGGACAGCGCGGGGTTCCGCGGGTCCCAGGTCTTCTGCGCCAGCGCCGCGAGCGGCAGCTTGATGCCGGCCGCGATCTGCTGCGCGGTCTGCGCCTGTGCGCGGTCGCACCAGATCGCGAACCGCGCGCCCGGGATGCGGTCGGCCCCGGTCTGGCTCTCCGGTACGTTCACCGGCGAGGTGCCCCGCAGCACCCGCGGGGTCCAGCTCTTGTAGATCCGCTCGCCGGTCGGGTACGTGAAGTTGTTGGGCTCGCCGAGCACGTAGTAGAGGTACTCGTCGTTGAGGTTGAGCACCGTGCGGCCCTCGCGGAGGAACTCGGCGGGGTCGCGGGCGCCGATCTCCTTGCCGGTCCAGTAGGCGACCCTGCGGTTCTTGTCCGCGGCCACCGTCCCGCCGGCGAAGAAACCGTCGTTCCAGGCTTCGATCCGGGTCTTGCCGGCGGCCTCCACGGTCTTCTGCCGGTCGTTCAGCCAGCCGGTCGCCAGGTCCTTGATGGTGGCGCCGGAGCCGTACTTGTCCCGGGCGGCCTTGGCCAGCTGCGGGTAGGACGCCTCGGGGTTCGAGGCCGTCAGCGCCTGGTACTCGTCGCCGCCCAGGTGCCAGTACGGGCCGGGGAAGAGCTGCCCGAACTCCTTCAGCAGCGAGTCGATCAGCGCGCCGGCCCGGGGGTTGGAGATGTCGATGGCGCCGCGGAGCACCTTGCCGGAGGCGTTGCGCAGCTGGAGGTCGGGGTGCTGGTCGAGGACGGCGCCGAGGTGGCCGGGTGAGTCGATCTCCGGGACGAGGGCGACGTGCAGGCTCTGTCCGACCTTGATCAGGTGGCGGACCTGGGCCTTGGTCAGGTGGTCGGCCGAGACGATCTCGGGGTGGCTGTCGCTCTGGATGCGGAAGCCCTGGTCGTCGGAGAAGTGCAGTTGGAGCTGGTTGAGCTTGAGGTCGGCGAGCTGCCGGATGCGGGCCTCGATCCAGTCCGCGGTGAACGGCTTGCGGGCGTTGTCGAGCAGCATGCCGCGCTCGGGGCGGTCCGGGCGGTCCTCGATGGTGCCCTCGGGGAGGCCGCCGGCATTGTGGACGGCCTGTTTGACGGTGCGGGTGCCGTTGAAGATCCCGGTGTCGGTGGGGGCCGTGAGGGTGAGCCGGCCGCCGCGGGCGGTCAGGGTGTAGGACTCGTCGGCGGTGCTGCCGGGCGGGGCGTTGTCGGGGCGGTTGGCACCGGCCGAACCGCTGAGCTTCACCTCGATGTCACCGGGCCGGACGTCCTGCTTTCCCCACACCACCGCCAGCCCGCCGAGATCCTTGGCCATGAGTTGCGCTTCATCGGCGACGGTGCTCTTCTCCCCGGCCGGTACCACGACCCGGGCGCCCTTGGTCGGCCGCCAGCCGTTTCCGTCCGCCGGGCGGAAGTCCCGTACGGCCGGCACGATGTGCGGCGGGCCGATCACCTTGGCCCAGCTGGGGATGGGTGCGGCGGGGCTGGAGGAGCTGGGAGCGGCCCCCGGGGGCTGGGAATCGGCCCCTTGCGCGCAGCCGCCGAGCACCAGCGCACCGGCCAGTACCGGGGCGGCCAACAGCGCACGGCGGGCCGCCGGGCCGGCGGCCGGCGCGGCCTGGAGCGGGGGCCGTGGGGAGGCCGAGGGCCGCGGGAAACGCGGCGGCCGCATCGGGTTCGACATCGTGCAATCCTCACTTTTCGGGGCGAAGGTATTGCCAGGAGTGCGAGACAGGTCGTCCACCGAGCGCGCGAAAGCTCTCTCATCCGGGTGAAAATCGCGCATCCGTCGGACAGTGGCCGGCGAGCGTCGTTAGCGTGGCCTCGCCGTCGCTCACTCCCTTCCGGGGCGCGTGGACCGCTGGAAATCCGCCGGGTGCCACCTCATGTGACGTATCACCACTTCTGCCTCATATTCCGTACGTATCAGACTTTTCATCCGTTTCGCCCCACCCGCCGCTCGGTTTCCGCCAGCCGCCCACCACCCACCCGCCACCTCCGCACGCACCCCCGCCCCTTCTCGTCCGCCTCATCCCCCTCACCCGTTCCGGCCCGATCCCGTCCGCCCGAGGAGCCCACGCTGTCCGGTGACACTCCGGCCGCCCGTCCGCCGGCGCGGCCCCGCCCGCCCGCTCCGCGGTGCGGCATACCTTGGCAGAACCGGCTCACCCCGCCGTCGACGGCCGGCCTCGACCGCTTCAACACCCTCCCCCGCGACCGGGCCGTCGCCACCCTGCTGACCTGCTGCGGTTGCCTCCGCTGGGCCGAGCGGATCGCCGCCCACCGCCCCTACCCGGACCCGGAGTCCCTGCTGGCCGCCGGCGACGAGGCCGGCTACGACCTCACTCCGACCGAACAGGCCGAGGCGCTGACCCAGGAGGCGCCCGCACCGCTGCCGCCGGCCCGCCCCGGCCCCGGCACCCTCGCCGCCCACACCGCACTGCGCGCCGCCCACGCCGCATACGAAGTCCGCTTCCGGCACGCCTTCGTGATCTGCCTGGACGGCTACCGCGACGACGAGCTGATGGACCAGACCCTGCACGCCATCCGCACCCGTTTGGCGCACGAACCGGACGAGGAGCGGTCGGTCGCCGCGGACCACTTACGACGGCTGGCCCGCGTCAGACTGGGACAACTCGCGGTGACTTGTCCCTGATGGGTCGGTTCGTGCTTGTGTGATAGCCCGTTGGTGCCTGTTTGATCACACCTAAGGACCCCCGCGCGAGGAACCGACAGCTCGTCGATACGATGACGAGCGGCCGGTGGACCGTACCCGGCCGGGCCCGACCGACAGAGAAGCCGGCGCGGCCCTAATCCCCGCTCCCGGAGGGTTCTTCCGTGCCGGCTGGAACGCTGTACCGCGGCCGGGAAGGCATGTGGTCCTGGGTGGCTCATCGAGTCACTGGCGTCCTCATCTTCTTCTTCCTGTTCGTACACGTCCTCGACACCGCTCTCGTTCGTGTCTCCCCCGACGCGTACGACAACGTCGTGGCGACCTACAAGACGCCCATCGTCAACGTGATGGAGTACGGCCTGGTGGCCGCCATCCTCTTCCACGCGCTCAACGGCCTGCGAGTCATCGCGGTGGACTTCTGGTCCAAGGGCCCGAAGTACCAGAAGCAGATGCTCTGGACCGTTGTCGGCGTCTGGGTCGTGCTGATGGCCGGCGCCTTCTACCCCGTGCTGCAGCACACGCTGCGCACGCTGTTCGGGAGCTGACGCGAGATGTCTGCTGAATCCACCACCGCGGGCGCCACCGCCGCGGAGAACGTCGCGCTCTACGACGCGGACAACCCGGCACCGGTCATCGAAGCGCCCCGCAAGCGCACCGGGAAGACCCCCAAGTCGACCCGTACCAACTTCGAGCTGTACGGCTGGCTGTTCATGCGGCTGTCCGGCATCGTCCTGGTCGTCCTGGTCCTCGGCCACCTGCTGATCCAGCTGGTGCTCGACGGCGGCGTCTCCAAGATCGGCTTCGCCTTCGTCGCCGGCCGCTGGGCCTCGCCCTTCTGGCAGGTCTGGGACCTGCTGATGCTGTGGCTGGCCATGCTGCACGGAGCCAACGGCCTGCGTACCGTCATCAACGACTACGCGCAGCGGGACAACACCCGCTTCTGGCTGAAGATGCTCCTCTACACCGCCACGGTGTTCACCGTCCTTCTGGGCACGCTGGTGATCTTCACCTTCGACCCGAACATCCGCTAGGCCCCGGGCTGAGGGACTGAGGTATCCACCCATGCAGATCCACAAGTACGACACCGTCATCGTCGGCGCCGGCGGCGCCGGCATGCGTGCCGCCATCGAGGCGACCAAGCGCAGCCGGACCGCGGTCCTGACGAAGCTCTACCCCACCCGCTCCCACACCGGTGCCGCCCAGGGCGGCATGGCGGCGGCCCTCGCCAACGTCGAGGACGACAACTGGGAGTGGCACACCTTCGACACGGTCAAGGGCGGTGACTACCTGGTCGACCAGGACGCCGCCGAGATCCTGGCGAAGGAGGCCATCGACTCGGTCCTCGACCTGGAGAAGATGGGCCTGCCCTTCAACCGCACGCCGGAGGGCCGGATCGACCAGCGCCGGTTCGGCGGGCACTCCCGCAACCACGGTGAGGCCCCGGTCCGCCGGTCCTGCTACGCCGCGGACCGCACCGGCCACATGATCCTCCAGACGCTGTACCAAAACTGCGTCAAGGAGGGCGTGGAGTTCTTCAACGAGTTCTACGTCCTGGACCAGCTGATCACCGAGGTCGACGGCGTCAAGAAGTCGGCCGGTGTGGTCGCCTACGAGCTGGCCACCGGCGAGATCCACGTCTTCCAGGCCAAGTCGGTCATCTACGCCTCCGGCGGCACCGGCAAGTTCTTCAAGGTGACGTCGAACGCCCACACGCTGACCGGTGACGGCCAGGCCGCCGTCTACCGCCGCGGGCTGCCGCTGGAGGACATGGAGTTCTTCCAGTTCCACCCGACGGGCATCTGGCGGATGGGCATCCTGCTGACGGAGGGCGCCCGTGGTGAGGGCGGCATCCTCCGCAACAAGGACGGCGAGCGCTTCATGGAGAAGTACGCGCCCGTCATGAAGGACCTCGCCTCGCGTGACGTCGTCTCCCGCTCCATCTACACGGAGATCCGCGAGGGCCGCGGCTGCGGTCCCGAGGGCGACCACGTCTACCTGGACCTGACCCACCTGCCGCCGGAGCAGCTGGACGCCAAGCTCCCGGACATCACCGAGTTCGCGCGGACGTACCTCGGCATCGAGCCCTACACGGACCCGATCCCGATCCAGCCGACCGCGCACTACGCCATGGGCGGCATCCCGACCAACGTCGAGGGTGAGGTGCTGGTCGACAACACCACCGTCGTGCCGGGCCTGTTCGCCGCCGGCGAGGTCGCCTGCGTCTCCGTGCACGGCGCCAACCGCCTGGGCACCAACTCGCTGCTGGACATCAACGTCTTCGGGCGTCGGGCCGGCATCGCCGCGGCGGAGTACTCCGCCACCGCGGACTACGTCGAGCTGCCCGAGGACCCGGCGTCGCTGGTCGTCGAGCAGGTCGAGCGGCTGCGCAACGCCACCGGCGGCGAGCGGGTGGCCGTGCTGCGCAACGAGCTCCAGGAGACCATGGACGCCAACGTCATGGTCTTCCGCACCGAGCAGACCATCAAGACCGCGGTCGAGAAGATCGGCGAGCTGCGCGAGCGCTACCGCAACGTGTCCATCCAGGACAAGGGCAGGCGCTTCAACACCGACCTGCTGGAGGCCATCGAGCTGGGCAACCTGCTCGACCTGGCCGAGGTCATGGCGGTGTCGGCACTGGCCCGCAAGGAGTCCCGCGGCGGTCACTACCGCGAGGACTACCCCAACCGCGACGACGTCAACTTCATGCGGCACACCATGGCGTACCGCGAGGTGGGCGCAGACGGCTCCGAGTCGATCCGCCTCGACTACAAGCCGGTCGTGCAGACCCGCTACCAGCCGATGGAGCGTAAGTACTGATGAGCACCCCCACTCTCGACAAGCACTCCGCGGCTCTGGACGCGGCCGAGAACGACGCGTCGCACCTGATCAGCGTCACCTTCCGGATCCGTCGGTTCAACCCGGAGGTCTCCGAGGAGGCCAGCTGGCAGGACTTCCAGCTGGAGATCGATCCCAAGGAGCGCGTCCTGGACGCCCTCCACAAGATCAAGTGGGACCAGGACGGTTCGCTGACCTTCCGCCGCTCCTGCGCCCACGGCATCTGCGGCTCGGACGCCATGCGGATCAACGGTCGCAACCGGCTCGCCTGCAAGACGCTGATCAAGGACATCAACCCGGAGAAGCCGATCACCGTCGAGGCCATCAAGGGCCTGACGGTGCTGAAGGACCTCGTCGTCGACATGGACCCCTTCTTCCAGGCGTACCGGGACGTGATGCCGTTCCTGATCACCACCGGCAACGAGCCGACCCGCGAGCGCCTCCAGTCCTCCGAGGACCGCGAGCGCTTCGACGACACCACCAAGTGCATCCTGTGCGCGGCGTGCACCAGCTCGTGCCCCGTGTTCTGGAACGACGGCCAGTACTTCGGCCCGGCGGCGATCGTCAACGCGCACCGCTTCATCTTCGACTCGCGTGACGAGGGCGGCGAGCAGCGGCTGGAGATCCTCAACGACAAGGACGGCGTCTGGCGCTGCCGGACGACCTTCAACTGCACCGACGCCTGCCCGCGCGGTATCGAGGTCACCAAGGCGATCCAGGAGGTCAAGCGGGCCTTGATCACCCGGCGGTTCTGAGCGCGCCTCTTCGCGCCTAAGCCGGCGCCGCTTTCGCGGAGTCGGTTGCCCGCCGTACAGGTGCCTCAATTGATGGTTGCTGTACTGGTGGGCATGGGCCTCGCCTCCTCCTACGGAGGCGGGGCCTTCGTCGTTCCCGCGCCCGGTGCCGCTCAGCCCGAGCGCAGGGCCATCGCGGCCAGTGCCTCGTCCTGGGCGCGCCGTTCCCGCATGACCTGGGCGTAGGCGCCCAGGGCCGCCCGGCGCTGCTGCAACTCGGCTATCTCCGCGTCGAGTTGGGCCATCTGCCGCTCCACCACGCCGCACGAGAACGTGCACGGGTTCAGCCCGGGGCCGCCCTGGGCGCAGGGCAGCAGGTCGCGGATGGACTCGGTGTTCAGACCGGTGGCGAGCAGTTCGCGGATGCGGGTGACGGTCTCGACGGCGTCGGTGTCGTAGGTGCGGTAGCCGTTGGCGTCGCGCCCGGCGCAGAGCAGACCGCGCTGCTCGTAGTAGCGCAGGACGCGGGCGCTGACGCCTGCGCGGCGGGCCAGTTCGCCGATCCGCATCCGGCCTGCCGGGCCCGGGTCCGTCCGTGCCGCGTCCCCCATGTGATGCTCCTCTCCCCATGTCTCCCCGTCCCGGCTTGACCTTGACACCGGTGTCAGACGGCAACCTCGTGGGCATGACGCAGATTCCCGTAGCGCAGACCCCGTCCGTTTCCCTTCCGCCGCTCTCCACCACCGTCGCCGGCCCGGCCGGCGGGCCCGGCGTCCTGCTGGCGCACGGCGCGACCGGCAGCGTCCGGGACAACTACGGCACGCTGATACCGGCCCTGACCGCCACCGGCCACCGGGTGGTGGCTCCCGACTACCCCGGTTCGGGGGACTCCCCGCGCGCCACCGGCCCGTTGGAGCTGGACGCACTGGCCGACGCGCTGGTCGCCGAGGCCGTCGCGGCCGGGTCGGAGACCTTCACCGTGATCGGCTTCTCGTTGGGGACCACGGTGGCCGTACGGGCCGCGGCCCGCCATCCGGAGCGGGTGCGCGGGCTGGTCCTGACCGCCGGGCTCGCCAAGGCGGACGCCCGTGCGCAGGTCTGGCTGGACCTGTGGCTGCGACTTCTGGACCGCGGCGACTACCAGGGCTTCGCCCAGGTGCGGGCGCTCAGCGGGCTGTCGGCGGAGCGCTTCAACGCACTGTCGCCGGATGAGTTGGCGGCCGTCCTGGACCCGGACCCGACGCTGCCGCCGGTCGGCTCGGCGGAGCAGGCGGCCCTGGTCAAGGCCGTGGACACCACCGCCGACCTGCCGGGCCTCGCGGTCCCGACGCTGGTCATCGCCACCACCCTGGACGCGCTGCTGGCCCCGGCCAACTCCCGCTATCTGGCGGAGCACATCCCGGGCGCGGAGTACGCGGAGATCGCCACCGGGCACCTGCCGATGGTCGAGCGGAACGCGGAGTGGCTGGCGTTGATCGGGGAGTTCCTGGCCGCGCGGGGGCTGTGACCGGCCGGGCCCGGCCCGGAGGGCGGCAGCCGGCGGGGGCGGCAGCCGGCCGGGCGGGTCCGCGATCGGGTCCGTCGCCTGGTCCGCCACCGGGGCCGTCGTCTCAGGCCGGCTCGCCCTCCAGCACCTTGTCGAGGAAGGCGTGCAGATTCCGCACGGTGCGCGCGATCCGGTCGTCCAGCGGGAGGGTCTCCTCGTGCCGGCCGGCGAGTTGGGACGTCTTGCGGCCGCGGACGTAGAGGGAGCAGGCGAGGTCGGCGCACAGGTAGGTGCCGACGGTGTTGCCCTGCCGGCCCGCGGGCCCGGCGCGGCGGGCGGCGAGCAGGCTGACCCCGGAGCCCGGGTGCCCGGTCAGGCAGACCGAGCAGACCGTCGTCTTGGTGAAGCTGCGCCGCACGCCCTGCGGCACCCGGAGGGTCACGCCCATCAGGCCGCCGTCCCGCGGGGCGACCAGGTAGCTGCGGTCCGGTGCGCCCGGGTCGCGCCACCCCAGGAAGTCGAGGTGCGCCCACGGCAGTTCGGCCAGTCCCGCGGGGAGGTGGAGCCGGCTCGCCTCCCCCTTGGAGCAGTTCACGAAGGACGCGCGTATCTGTTTCTCAGCAACCGGATCCATGATTCCGGACGCTAACAGCGGGTGGCGGGGCGCGTCGTCTGGTTTTCCCGCGCCCCGTCCCCGCGGTGCCTCACTCGATCACGGACGGCGGGATCTCCCGCCGCGGGGGCGAGGTGTCCTCGTCCTCGTCGAGGTACCGGGACCGTTGGGCTCCGGGGCGGCCCCGACCGCCCTTGTCGGCCTGGGCGCCCTTCTTGCCCTTCTCCTGGCCGGCCGTCGGGTCCGCCGGGGTGGCCCGGGCGCCGCCGCGGCTGCGGTGGAGTCCGGCGCCGCCCTGGCGGTTACCGCCGGCCGGGCCGGTCGCCGGGCCGGTCGGCCGCGCGACCGGGGCGCCGGGGGTGCGGGGCGGCAGGGCCGCGCGGGCGGCGACCGCGTCGGGGTTGCCCGACCCGCCGTTGGCGCTGCGGCGCGGCCCGCCGGAGCCGCGTGCCGGACTGCGCGTGCCGCCGGCGGGCATCCCGCCGCCCGTCACACCGATGACGCCGGGCATGGCCGTGCCGCCCGGGAAGCCGCCGCCCGCGGGGGCGGGGCCGCCCTGGCCGCCGGACGGCGTCGCGCTGCTGACGGTGTGGCCGGCGGGGGGCGCGGCGAGGGTGCCGCCGCCCAGGCTCTCCAGTCCGGTGGTCACCGGCCGGTCGGCCCGGGGGCTGTCGAAGCCGGCTGGGACCGCGCCGCCGCCCGCGCCGTTGGGCTGCTTGGCCGTGGGCGGGTGGTGCGGCTGGGGGCCGCCGGTCACCGCGGCGTTCACCGGTGGCGGGGCCGGGCTGCTGGTCGGGGCGACCGGCCAGTCCCCGGCGATACCGGGTCCGGTGCCCTCCCGGAGCCGCTTCCCCTGCGCTTCGTAGTGGGCGGCCAGTTCGTCCATCACGACGACGGCCTCGATCTGGCGCACCTTGCTGGGCGGGAGGTTGCCGCGGTTGAGCTCCAGCGCCATCCGGGCGTCCAGCTTGGGGTTGGCCATGTCCCGCTTGAACTGGCTCTCGTCGCCGGTGGGCGCCACCGGGTCGGGGGCGCCCCCGGCGAGCTGGAGCGTCACCATGGCCTTCTTGGCCTCGCGGAGGTTGTGCGCGACGCCGACCTCCGGGCCCGAGGCGCGCGAACCGATCAGGGTGGACTCGACGTTCCTGGCGTGCTGGTAGCTGCGGTCGAGCTTCGACAGCACCTTGGCGGCCTCCCGGCGGAACGCCTGGGCCGCCGTGCCCTCCCAGTGCGCCGCGGCGTGGTCCACAGCGTCCTTGAACGCCTTGCGGAGCCCGCCGTGGCCGTCGTGGCCGCCCAGCTGGTCGGCGGAGGCCCGCCAGTGCCGGCCGGAGGTCTCGATCGTCTCGGGGCTGGCGTGCTCGATCATCGACCGGAGCGCGGCCAGGTCGTGCTTCTGGAAGTCGGAGGGGGACCGCGGGGTCAGCCGGTGTCCTTTGAGCGACTTCAGCTGTTCCGCCCGCTCCTGCTCGGCCCTCCGACGCTCCATCTCCTTGGAGCCGTCGTGCTCCTGTCCGGCCTCCGTCATACCGGTCCCCCTCCCTCGTCCTCGCCGTCGTCATGCCCGCCCGGTGTCGGGCGGTGGACCCGTCAGTCGTGCCTCGGCTGCCGGGCCGCGTGCTCCTCGTCCTCGTAGGCGCCGCGGCTGGCCTCCGTCTTCTCGCCGAAGGTGCCGAGGAGGTCCTGGAGTGCGCCGAGCACGTCCGCCAGGTACGTCTGCATGCCGTCGTGGGCGCCGGCGAGCTTGCCGGCCTCGACGAAGTCGACCCCGAATGCCGACTTCGGGATCGACGTGCTGTATTTGACGGTCTGACTGGGGTCGTCCATATCGCGCTGTAGATGTCGCAGCTGTCGCACGACGACGTCCAGCTCTTCCAGGTCAACCCTGAATTGCTCGGCCATGTACCGCTTCTCCCCGTTCCCCCGCGGGCCTTGACCACCAAGCTATCAAGCCCACCGGGCTGCCCGTACGTCCGTTCTCCTGATACCCGCAACGGAGCGGCTTCTAGCGTGACCCGTACGGCCTGGAGCAGGCAATTCGGTAAAGGGAAAAGAAATATGACGGTGCGTCAGGCGCGGTGGGGTGCGAGACGGTGACGGCAGTCCCAGACGCGGGACGAGATGGCGGCCAGCAGCCGGGCCGCGGGGTCGTCGACGTCCTGGCCGCCTGCGAGCGGGCCGGTGTAGCAGACGGCGAGGACGTAGGGCGGGGCGTCGTGCGGGTGGACGACGGCGACGCCGTGCCGCACCCCCGTGATCCAGCCGTTCTTGCTGGCCAGCCGGGTGCCGGGCGGTAGGCCGGCGGCCAGGTCGACGCGGTGCGCGTTGTGTTCCAGCCGGGCCAGGACCTCCGGTTCCAGCGACGTCAGCAGCCGGACCAGGTCGTGGGCGGTGACGCGGTTGGTGAGGCCGGCGGCGCGGGCCGGGGCGTCCTCGATCCCGCGCGGGCTACCGGAGGCGGCGGACGCCCCGGCCCGCCGCCACACCTCGGCCACCGCGGCCGGGCCCACCGCGGCCAGGCAGAGGCTGCTGGCCAGGTTGGAGGAGTGGCTGACCATCCGGTCGGCGAGCCAGCGAAGCGGCGCGGTGCGGCCCAGCAGCTCCCAGGGCTCCGGGTCGCCGTCGTCGGCCCGGGAGTGGGCGTAGCTGCCGCCGACCGCCGAGGGGAAGTCGTTGACGACCGGGACCTCCCGGTCGAGGTCGAGTCCGCTGCGGTGGACGGCGGCGAGCACGGCGACCTTCATGGTGCTGGCCGCGTAGTGCGGGACGTCGGCGTTCCGCAGGATCACCGGGGGGCGCTGCCAGGGGGCTACGGCGACGGAAAGCATGGCTCATCGTAGGGCGGCGGGGCGGCCGAGCCCGGGCGCGAACGTCCCCGTGCGCCCCGCGCGAGCCCGGCCCCGCCGGCACAGCTGATGCCCCGTCAGTTGGCGCCCTCGGTCCGCAGCCGTTCCGCGACCGCCGCCAGGGCCGTCATCGCCTCGTGCTGGAGGCCGCCGCCGAAGGTGATCCGGGTCGCGCCCAGGGCGCCCAGTTCGCGCGGGGACGGGCCGCCGGTCCTCGCCAGGGCGTTGAGCGGGAGGGCGACCGCGGCGGCCAGTTCGGGCAGCAGCTCGGGCGGGGCGAAGATCGGGTAGAGGCAGTCGACGCCGGCCTCGGTGTAGTGGCGGGCCCGCTCCAGGGCCGCGTCGAGGCCCGGCGTACCGCGCAGGAAGGTGTCGATCCGGGCGTTGATGACCAGCGCGTCGCCCGCCTCGGCCCGTACGTCGGCCAGCCGGTCGGCCTGCTCCCGCGGGTCGCGGAGGGTGCCGGTGGCGTGGTCGGAGTCCTCCAGGTTGCAGCCGACCGCGCCGGCCTCGGCGAGCCGGCCGACCAGTTCCTTGGCGGACAGCCCGTACCCGGCCTCCACATCCGCCGTCACCGGGACGTCCACGGCCCGCACGATCCGGGCGACGGCCGCGAACATCTCGTCGGCCGGGGTCTCGCCGTCCGCGTACCCCAGGGACGCCGCGATGCCCATGCTGGGGGTGGCCAGCGCCGGGAAGCCGGCGTCGGCGAAGACCCGGGCGGAGGCGGCGTCCCAGACGTTGGGGAGGATCAGCGGGTCGCCCGGCCGGCGGCCGTGGTGCAGGGCGCGCAGCGTCGCCGCGGGGGCGGTGGCGGTCACAGCTCCGACCCCGGGGGCTGGCGGACCGTGACGTTGACCCGGTTCCAGTTGTTGATGGCGACGATCACGGCCAGCAGGTGGGCGAGTTCGACCTCGCTGAACTGGGCGGCGGCCCGTTCGTAGACCGCGTCCGGGACGGAACCCACGGTCAGCACGGTGACCGCCTCGGTGAAGGCCAGGGCCGCCCGCTCCCGCTCGGAGTAGAGGTCGCCGGCCTCCTCCCAGGCCGGCAGCAGGTCGATCCGCCGCTGCTCGACGCCGGCCTCGCGGAGGTTGGTGACGTGCATGTCGACGCAGAACGCGCACTTGTTGAGCTGGGAGGCGCGCAGTACGACCAGCTCCGCCAGCACGGCGTCGCCCAGGCCCTTCTTGGCGGCCATGGTGAGCTTGAGCTGGGCCTGGAAGAAGGCGGGGACCCGGCCCCAGAACTTCATGCGGTGGGTCATCGCGCTCACACCTGCCCCGGGACGAGGCGGGTGGTCACGCCGAACCGGTTCCACGCGTTGATGGTGGTGATCAGGGCGATCAGCTGGGCCAGTTCGGCCTCCTCGAAGGCGGCCTCGGCCTGCGCGTAGACGGCGTCGGGGACGAAACCGTCGGTGAGGACGGTGATCGCCTCGGTCAGGGCCAGGGCGGCGCGCTCCCGGTCGGTGAAGAAGCCGACGGCCTCCTCCCAGGCGGCCAGGAGGGCGAGGCGCTCCTCGCTCTCGCCGGCCTTGCGGGCGTCGTTGGTGTGCATGTGGAGGCAGAAGGCGCACCGGTTGAGCTGCGAGGCACGGATGTTGACCAGTTCGATCAGGGTCGGGTCGAGGCCCTTCTTGGCGGCCGCGTCCAGCCCGATCATGGCCTTGTAGACCTCGGGGGCGAGCTTGGCCCAGCGCATCCGGGGGCCGTGCTGGTGACCGGCGGCGGCCGGGGCCTGCTGTCCTGCGGTGGGTGTCGTCGCGTTCGTCATGCCCTTGACGCTACGGGGTGAGTGGCGCACCGGTATGGTCCACTTCCATGGAGAAATCGCGGGCCACTTTCGGACGGGATCTCGGGCGGGACCTGCACCTGGACCTGGACGGTCCGGGCGGGCTGCGGGTCGCCCTGATGACCGCACTGCGCGACGCCGTACGGTCCGGGCGGCTGACCCCCGGCACCCGGCTGCCGTCCTCCCGGTCACTCGCCACCGACCTCGGCATCGCCCGCAACACCGTCGCCGACGCCTACGCGGAGCTGGTCGCCGAGGGCTGGCTCTGCGCCCGACAAGGCTCCGGCACCGAGGTCGCCGAGCGCGTCCTGCCGCGCGCCACGGCGCCCCGGCGCACCCCGGGCCCGCCGTCGCCGGCCGCCGCCGGGCCGCGCTTCGACCTCACCCCCGGCACCCCGGACGTCTCGTCCTTCCCCCGCACCGCCTGGCTGGCGGCGGCCCGCCGGGCGCTGACCGCGGCGCCCAGCGAGGCGTTCGGGTACGGCACCCCGGCCGGCCGGCCCGAGCTGCGCGCAGTGCTCGCCGACTACCTCGCCCGGGCGCGGGGCGTACGGGCCGATCCGGACCGGATCGTGATCTGTGCGGGGTTCATGCAGGGGCTGGGGCTGCTGAGCCGGGCGCTGAAGTCCCGCGGCGGCGCCCCCGGCCGGATCGCCACCGAGTCCTACGGGCTGCACTTCCACCGCGACGTCATCACCCGCGCCGGGCTCGGCACCGTCCCGCTCCCGGTCGACGCCCACGGCGCGGACACCGGCCGACTGGCGGGCCTGGACCACCTACGGGCGGCCCTGTTCACCCCCGCGCACCAGTTCCCCACCGGCGTCCCGCTGCACCCGGACCGGCGGGCCGCGGCGGTCAACTGGGCGCGTGCCACAGGGAGTTACATCCTGGAGGACGACTACGACGGCGAGCTCCGCTACGACCGGCAGCCGGTCGGGGCCCTCCAGGGGCTGGACCCCGATCACGTCGTCTACCTCGGCACCGCGAGCAAGAGCCTGGCCCCGGCGCTGCGGCTGGCCTGGATGGTGGTGCCGGACCGGCTGATCGACCGGGTGTTGGAGATCAAGGCGACCGGCGAGTGGCAGTCCGGGTCGCTGGACCAGCTCACCCTGGCCGAGTTCCTGTCGTCGGGGGCGTACGACCGGCATCTGCGCGGGATGCGGCTGCGCTACCGGCGGCGGCGCGACCAGTTGGTGGCGGCGCTGGCCGAGGCCGCGCCGCATGTGCACGTCTCGGGGATCGCCGCCGGACTGCACGCGGTGCTGGAACTCCCGCCCGGCACCGAGCAGTCCATCGTCCAGGCCGCGCTGTGGCAGGGGCTGGCGGTGCACGGCCTGCGGGAGTTCACCGACCCGGCGGCCCCCGCGGTCGCCCGCGACGCCCTGGTCATCGCCTACGGCCGCCCGCCGGACCACTCCTTCGCGGCCGTCCTGGACGCCCTGCTGCGGGCGCTGCCGCCGGGGGACTGACGCGGCGGGCCGGGCGGGGCCGGCGCGGCCGACGAGGACGCGCCGCACCCCGCCGACGGCCCGGAGTCGCGGGTCGGGCGCCGCGGCCGGCGCGCCGGGCGCCCGGCGGGGCGCGTCAGGGGCGTTCCGCGGCCACCGCTGCGGGGCCGGGTTCGGCCGCCGGCGCGTCGGTGTGCGCGGCCGGCGCCTCGCCGAACCGGGCCAGGGCCAGCGCGCCCGCGACGGCCAGCGCGAAACCGGCGACGGTCAGCGGGGCCAGGCCCTCGCGGGTGCGGTCGCCGAGCCAGGCGACGCCGACCAGGGCCGGGCCGAGGGTCTCGCCGATCACCATGCCGGCGGTGGCGGTGGTGACCGAGCCGCGCTGGAAGGCGGAGGTCAGCAGCAGGAAGGCGGCGGCCCCGCCGATGAGCAGCGCGTAGGTGGCGGGGTTGGTGAGCAGGTCGGCCGGCCCGAACCCGTCGATGAGCCGCACCGCGACCTCGACGACGCCGAAGCCGAAGCCCGAGCCGAGGCCGAGGGCGGCGGCGCGGGCGCGATCCGGGAGCCGGCCGGCCAGGGCGCCGACGGCGAGCACGGCGACCGCGAAGACCAGCACCCCGATCCGCAGTGCGGGGGTGCCGGCGCGGTGTCCTTCGGTACCGGAGGACAGCGCCAGCAGGCCCAGCCCGCCGCAGACCACCGCGACGGCGAGCCATTCGGCGCGCTGGAGGCGGGTGCCCAGGACGGGCGCGGCGACCACCGCGGTCACCGCGAGGGTGGCCGCCAGTGCCGCGCCGACCGTGTAGATCGGCAGCGAGCGGAGTGCCACCAGTTCCAGCAGGAACCCCAGTCCGTCCAGCGCCAGCCCGAGCAGGTACCGCCACTGCGTCAGCACCCGCAGCAGCAGTCGGGCGTCGACGCCGGACCCGGTGCCGGCCGTGGTGTCCCGGGCCGCCACGGCCTGGAAGACGGAGGCGGTACCGAAGCACACCGCGGACGCGAGGGCGCAGATCATCCCGAGCAGCATGGGCTCGACTGTACGGGGACCGCGCGCCGCGTGGCAGGGGCTTCCCGCGGGCCGGGACGGAGAGGCAGCCAGGACGGGAGGGGGCGGCCGGGACGGCGGGGCGGGCGTTACGCGCCCAGCGCCTCGCGGAGTTGGTCCAGGCCCCAGTCCAGGTCCTCCTTGCTGATCACCAGGGGCGGGGCGATCCGGATCGTCGCGCCGTGGGTGTCCTTGACCAGTACGCCGCGGTCCAGCAGCCGTTCCGAGACGGCCCGGCCGTCGCCGCGGGAGGGGTTGACGTCGATGCCGGCCCACAGGCCGCGGCCGCGGACCGCGTCCACCGCGCCGCCGCCCACCAGCGGCGCCAGTGCGCGGTGCAGGTGGTCGCCGAGTTCGGCGGCCCGCCGCTGGTACTCGCCGGTGCGCAGGATCGCGATGACCTCCAGGCCGACCGCGCAGGCCAGCGGGTTGCCGCCGAAGGTCGAGCCGTGCTCGCCGGGGCGGAAGACGCCCAGCACCTCGCGGGACGACACCACCGCGGACACCGGCACCACCCCGCCGCCCAGCGCCTTGCCCAGGACGTACACGTCGGGCACCACACCCTCCTGCTCGCAGGCGAAGGTGGCGCCCGTGCGGCCCAGCCCGGACTGGATCTCGTCGGCGATGAAGAGCACGTTCCGGGCCCGGGTCAGCTCGCGTACGCCGGCCAGGTAGCCGGGCGGCGGCACCAGGACGCCGGCCTCGCCCTGGATCGGCTCCAGCAGCACGGCGACGGTGTCCGCGTCGACGGCGGCGTCCAGGGCGGCCAGGTCGCCGTAGGGGACGACGGTGAAGCCGGGGGTGAACGGGCCGAAGTCGGCGCGGGCCTCGGGGTCGGTGGAGAAGGAGACGATGGTGGTGGTCCGGCCGTGGAAGTTGTTCTCCGCGACGACGATCCGGGCCCGGCCGTCGGGGACGCCCTTGACCTGGTAGCCCCACTTGCGGGCCGTCTTGACCGCGGTCTCCACCGCCTCGGCGCCGGTGTTCATGGGCAGGACGAGTTCCATCCCGCACAGGTCGGCGAGTTGGGTGCAGAAGTCCGCGAAGCGGTCGTGGTGGAACGCCCGGGAGGTCAGGGTGACCCGCTCCAGCTGGGCCCGGGCCGCGTTCAGCAGGCGGCGGTTGCGGTGGCCGAAGTTGAGGGCGGAGTACCCGGCGAGCAGGTCCAGGTAGCGGCGGCCGGTCACGTCGGTCATCCAGGCGCCCTCGGCGGTGGCCACGACGACGGGGAGCGGATGGTAGTTGTGCGCGCTGTGGGCCTCGGCGGCGGCGATGAACGTTTCCGTGGATGTCACGGGTGACTCCGTCCGGCGGGTCGGACCACCCGGTCCGACCGGGTGGCGATTGCCGGCCCCCGCCGTCGTGCACTCCGGCCTCTTCTCGCGGTCTGCCCTCATTCTCACGCCGGGGCACCGGCACCGCAGGGCGCGCGCCGGCACGGTCCGCCGGAGCCCCCCGAGCGGCCCCTCCGGCCGGCGCCGGACCGCTCCCAGCGCCCGGCGGCGCGGCAGGCCCTAGACTTCCGGTGCGCAGCCGCGACTGGCGTACGGGGAACGGACCCCGAGGGAGCGGTGCGTGGCCACACGCCTACGAGGTGCCGCCCGCCTGGGTACCCCGGGACCACGACCGACCATCGATCGATCGCCCCGGAGGACGCCATGACGGCACAGCCCACCACCCATCCCGCCCTGCACGCCACCGACCCCGAACTCGCCGCGCTGGTCGGCGCCGAGGAGCAGCTCCAGGCCGACACCCTGCGGCTGATCCCCAGCGAGAACTACGTCTCCGCCGCCGTCCTGGAGGCCACCGGAACGGTCCTCCAGAACAAGTACAGCGAGGGCTACCCGGGCCGCCGCTACTACGAGGGCCAGCAGAACATCGACCTCGTGGAGACCCTGGCCGTCGAGCGCGCCAAGGCCCTCTTCGGCGTCGAGCACGCCAACGTGCAGCCGTACTCCGGCTCGCCGGCCAACCTCGCCGTGTACCTCGCCTTCGCCTCCCCCGGCGACACCGTGCTGGGCATGTCGCTGCCGATGGGCGGGCACCTCACGCACGGCTGGGGCGTCTCGGCGACCGGGACGTGGTTCAACGGGGTGCAGTACGGCGTCCGGGCCGACACCGGGCGGATCGACTTCGACCAGGTGCGCGACCTGGCCCTGAAGGAGCGCCCGAAGATCATCTTCTGTGGCGGTACGGCCGTCCCGCGGACCATCGACTTCGCCGCCTTCGGCGAGATCGCGCGGGAGGTCGACGCGGTCCTCGTCGCGGACATCGCGCACATCGCGGGCCTGGTGGCGGGCGGCGCGCACCCCTCCCCCGTGCCGCACGCCGACGTCGTGGCGACCACCACCCACAAGACGCTGCGCGGTCCGCGCGGCGCCATGCTGATGTCCCGCGCCACGCACGCCAAGGCGATCGACAAGGCGGTCTTCCCGGGCCTCCAGGGCGGCCCGCACAACCACACCACGGCCGCCATCGCGGTGGCGCTGCGCGAGGCGTCCGCGCCGTCCTTCCGGGAGTACGCGCACGCCGTCGTAGCCAACGCCAAGGCGCTCGCCGAGGCGCTGCTGACGCGCGGTTTCGACCTGGTCTCCGGCGGCACCGACAACCACCTGGTGCTGATCGACCTGACCTCGAAGGACGTGCCCGGAAAGGTCGCCGCCAAGGCCCTGGACCGGGCCGGGATCGTGGTGAACTACAACACCGTGCCGTTCGACCCGCGCAAGCCGTTCGACCCGTCCGGCATCCGGATCGGCACCCCGTCGCTGACCTCGCGGGGGCTGGGGACGGCGGACATGACGAAGGTCGCGGAGTGGATCGACCGGGGCGTACGGGCCGCGGGCAGCGGCGACGAGGAGGCGCTGACGGGGATCCGCAAGGAGGTGGCGGAGCTGATGTCCGCCCACCCGGCACCGGGTCTGCCCCTCAGCGACTGAGCGGCGGGACGGCCGACCGATCCTCGGGACGCCCTGCCGACCCTTGGGACGCCCGACCGACCCTCGGGACGCCCTGCCGACCCTTGGGACGCCCGACCGACCCTCGGGGCGCCCTTGCCGGGGCCCGGGGAATTTCCCCCGCCACCCCCACGTTGTGGCCCCGCAGGGGGCCTTGCCATCCCCTACGGGATGTGTTCGGCCACCCCCTGCGGGCCTCCACGCCCGGGCTCCCCGCGGACCTGAGAGAATGCATGCCATGGCTCTCGAACGTCCTCGTGTGCTCTCCGGTATCCAGCCCACCGCCGGCTCCTTCCACCTCGGCAACTACCTCGGTGCGGTGCGCCAGTGGGTGGCGTTGCAGGAATCCCACGACGCCTTCTACATGGTGGTCGACCTGCACGCGATCACCGTCCCGCAGGACCCCGCGGAGCTGCGCCGCAACACCCGGGTCGCCGCCGCCCAGCTGCTGGCCGCCGGCCTCGACCCGGAGCGCTGCACGCTCTTCGTGCAGAGCCACGTGCCCGAGCACGCCCAGCTCGCCTGGGTCATGAACTGCGTCACCGGCTTCGGTGAGGCGTCTCGGATGACGCAGTTCAAGGACAAGTCCGCGAAGCAGGGCACGGACCGGACGACGGTCGGCCTGTTCACCTACCCCGTCCTGATGGTCGCCGACATCCTGCTCTACCAGGCCGACCAGGTCCCCGTCGGTGAGGACCAGCGCCAGCACCTGGAGCTGACCCGCGACCTCGCGGACCGCTTCAACACCCGGTACGGCGACACCTTCACCATCCCGAACCCGTACATCGTCAAGGAGACGGCGAAGATCTTCGATCTTCAGGACCCGTCGATCAAGATGAGCAAGTCGGCGTCCTCGCCCAAGGGCATCATCGACCTCCTCGACGACCCCAAGGCCACCGCGAAGAAGATCAAGAGCGCCGTGACGGACACCGACACGGTGATCCGCTTCGACCGCGAGGCCAAGCCCGGCGTCAGCAACCTCCTCACCATCCTGTCCACCCTCACCGGCGAGGACATCCCGTCGCTGGAGCGCTCCTACGAGGGCAAGATGTACGGCGCGCTCAAGACCGACCTGGCCGGGGTGATGGTCGACTTCGTCACACCGTTCCGGACCCGTACGCAGGAATACCTCGACGACCCGGAGACGCTGGACACGATCCTGGCCAAGGGCGCCGAGAAGGCCCGCGCGGTGGCGGCCGAGACGCTGGCCACCGCCTACGACCGGCTCGGGTTCCTGCCGGCCAAGCTCTGACCGTCCGCGGAAGGCCGGGACGTGCCCGTCAGGGTCCGTCCCGGCACACTGAGAAGGGTGCGCGCCCACGCGGCGCGCGCACACACGTCAGGAGGGAGAACGCAGTGGGGACCGTAACGCTCGGTGTTTCGCTCGCGGTCCCGGAGCCGCACGGCAGCTTCCTCCAGCGGAGGCGCGAGGGCTTCGGGGACCCGGCCGCCCGCGGCATCCCCACCCACATCACCCTCCTCCCGCCGACCGAGGTGGACGCCGCGGCGCTGCCCGACATCGAGCGGCATCTCGCCGAGGTCGCCGCCGGCTGCCGGCCCTTCGCGCTCCACCTGGCGGGCACCGGCACCTTCCGTCCGCTTTCGCCGGTGGTCTTCGTCAAGGTCGTCGAGGGCGCCCGCGGCTGCGCCGTCCTCCAGGAGCGGGTCCGCGCCGTGTCCGGGCCGTGCGCCCGCGAGCTTCAGTTCCCGTACCACCCGCACGTGACCGTCGCGCACGGCATCGACGAGGCGGCGATGGACCGTGCCCAGACGGAGCTGGCGGACTTCTCGGCCGCCTGGACGGTCGGCGGCTTCGCGCTCTACGAGAAGGGCGACGACGAGGTCTGGCAGCTGGAGCGGGAGTATCCGTTCGGGGCCGGGAGCGCGTCGGTGACGCTGCCCCGGCAGGCCGCCGAGGCCGCCGAGCTGTCCCGGCCGCCGGCCGCGTCCTACTGAGACACCGTCCTACTGAGGCACCGCCCCCTCTACCGCCGTCACACACGTGCCCGGTGCGCCGGGTGATTGCCGGCTTCCGGGGTAGCCGGAAGCTAATGTTCCGGATCAACCGGGGCAGCCGGCACGGGAGGGCGGTACGGGGATGACGGGTGGACGGGGCACTCGGGACGACGGGGACGACGCGGGCACACCCAAGAACGAGCACGAGAACGACAACCCGAACGAGCGCAAGGGCAACGGCGAGGCCAAGAAGCGGGCCGAGAAGCGGACCAAGAAGCGCACCGAGGAACAGGCCCAGGAGCCGGCCGGGCAGCAGGACAAGGCCGCCGAGGGCGGTCCGTTGGGCTGGATCCCCGGGCTGCCGGTCGTCGGCCCCCGGCTCGCCCCCGCCGTCCGCTGGGTGCTCACCACCCACCTGTGGCGCAGCTTCGATCGGATGCTCCGGGTCCACTGGACCCGGCTGGCCGCGGCCATCACCTTCACCAGCTTCATCGCGCTCTTCCCGCTGCTGACCGTCGCCGCCGCGATCGTCGCCGCCACCATCGGCGACGCCCAACTGCGCACGCTGGAGGCCAAACTCGCCGAGCAGGTCCCCGGCATCTCCGCCCAACTCGACCTCGCCGCGCTGGTCAACAACGCCGGCACGGTCGGCCTGATCGCCGGTGCCGTGCTGCTGTTCACCGGCATCGGCTGGGTGCAGTCCCTGCGCGACTGCCTACGGGCCGTCTGGGAGGCGCCCGAGGACGACACCAACTTCCTGCTCGGCAAGGTCCGCGACGGCGGGCTGCTGCTCGGCCTCGGCGGGGTCGCCCTGGTCTCGGTGGGCTGCTCGACGTTCGCCTCGGCGGCGGTCGGCTGGGCCGCGAAGGAGATCGGGCTGCCCGAGGGCGGCGCGGCCAGCATCCTGCTCACCGTCGCCGGGTTCTGCATCGCGGTGCTCGCCGACTTCGTGATGCTGGCCTACGTGCTGACCAAGCTCGCCGGCGCCCACCCGCCGCGGCGCGCCCCGGTCACCGCCTCGCTCATCGGCGCGATCGGCTTCGAACTGCTGAAACTGCTGCTCAGCGGCTATCTACGGGGCGTCGCCGCGCGCAACATGTACGGCGCGTTCGGCACCCCGATCGCGCTGCTGCTGTGGATCAACTTCACCGCGAAGCTGCTGGTCTTCTGCGCGGCCTGGACGGCCACTCAGCGGACGACCACCCAGGGGACGGCCACCCCCCGGACCGAGCCCGCGCCCACCGCCGGGACGTGACAACCACCGAAAGCGTCACGGCCACCGGGACGTGACGACCACCGCAGCATGACGGCCACCGAGGCATGACGGCCACCGCAGCGTGACTGCCGCAGCCGACATCGAGGACGGCGTCCGCGGCCAACACCAGCGCCAGGTAGAAGTCGTTGTCGGGTCCCCAGGGGTTGAGCAC
>NZ_JBHVQS010000029.1:0-108625 GCF_042886435.1 Streptomyces sp. NPDC058000 | reverse complement strand
GTGTGCAGGACGTAAAGCGCAGCAGTCCTGCACACCGACCCCTCCGACCCGACACCGCACCCAACAGCCCCGCGCAGCGGACAACAGCCCGCGCCGCCAGGCGCAGAACGCGAACCCCCACGGCGGGAAAGCCGAAAACGCGGGAAATCAACCGGCGCTACGCGCCGGCACGCGCCGGGACGCAACGGCCGTCCTCCACCTGGTAGTTCCAGCGTGCGCCGTCCGCGACGAGTTCCTTGACCGCCCGGACGAACCGTTCGACGTGCTCATCGGGCGTGCCGGCGCCGAAGCTGACCCGGATCGCGTTCAGCGACCGCTCCCCCGGCGCCGCCTCCGGTGCCCCGCACTCGCCGGGCTCCTGCGGCTCGCTGCCCAGGAGGGTCCGCACCAGCGGGTGTGCGCAGAACAGGCCGTCGCGGACGCCGATCCCGTACTCGGCGGAGAGCGCGGCCGCGAAGTGCGAGCTGTTCCAGCCCTCGACGACGAACGAGAGGACGCCGACCCGTGGGGCGTCGTCGCCGAAGAGGGAGAGGATGCGTACCTCGGGGACCTCGGCCAGGCCCGCGCGGACCGCGGTGATCAGTTCCTGTTCGCGGGCGACGAGGCCGTCGAACCCCGCGTCGGCGAGTGCCCGGCAGGCGGAGGCGATGGCGTAGGCGCCGATGACGTTGGGCGAACCGGCCTCGTGCCGGGCCGCGTTGGTGTGCCACTCGACGTCCACCCCGCCGTCGGTCCGCCGGGCGACCTTCCGGCTGGCGCCGCCGCCGGCGAGGTACGGCTCGGCCTCCTGGAGCCAGTCGGCGCGGCCGGCCAGCACGCCGGCGCCGAACGGCGCGTAGAGCTTGTGACCCGAGAACGCGACCCAATCGACGTCGAGTTCCGCGAGGTCCACCGGGTGGTGCGGGGCGAGTTGGGCCGCGTCCAGCACGATCCGGGCGCCGTGGGCGTGCGCGGCGGCCGCCAGTTCCCGCACCGGCCACAGTTCACCGGTCACGTTCGAGGCACCGGTGACGCAGACCAGCGCCGGTCCGTACGGCTCGCGGGTGGCCAGCGCCTTCTCCAGGCTGTCCACCGCCTGCTGAGGGGTACGCGGCGCGTTCAGGTAGGTCACGGCCAGGTCCGCGCGGCGCTCCCAGGGCAGCAGCGAGGCGTGGTGCTCGGTCTCGAAGACGAAGACCCGGGTGCCCTGCGGCAGGGCCGCGGCCAGCAGGTTCAGCGAGTCGGTGGTGGAGCGGGTGAAGACCACCTGGTCGTCGGGGCGGCAGCCGAGGAAGTCGGCGACGGTCTCGCGGGCGTTCTCGAAGAGGTCGGTGGAGAGCTGGGAGAGGTAGCCGGCGCCGCGGTGGACGCTGCCGTAGTACGGGGCGTACGCGGCGACGTCGTCCCAGACCCGCTGGAGCGCCGGCGCGCTGGCGGCGTAGTCCAACGCGGCGTAGACGGCCTCGCCCCCGGTCACCAGCGGGACCAGGACGTCCCGCCCCAGAACGGGCAGCGGGGCACAGACGGCACGGTCGGCGGCAGCGGAAACAGACATGGCGAACTCCCGGGAGGCATGAGCGAATGCGCTGCGGCGGGGGGCGTCGCACGGTACGCGTAAGGCACGGAGGATCCGCCCGGCACGGCACCGCAGCGTGAAGGAAAAGAGAGAAAGGTGGCGCGGAAAAGGGGGCCGACGGCCCTAGCGCATTCGCTTCATCACGGAAGGACTCCCTCGAGGACCAGGATCCCTGGCGAGGGATCCGCGCTTGCCGCAGACCTCGCTGCCTGCGACCTGGTCATCACCCGGGGCACCCCGCCACGGAAGGAGGGTTGCCGGACAGCGGGCCGGGGCCTACGTCGCTGTCACTCGTGACCTGGGCTGAATCATGCCACACGATCTTCGACGCGCAAGCCCCGGTCCGTATTCCGGACCGGGACCTGCGTCACCTCCGCCGTCAGGCGTTGCTGGCCGCCGCCCAACGCTCCAGGGTCCGCTTGGCGGCGCCCGAGTCGATCGCCTCGGCGGCCTTGGCCAGGCCGTCGCGGATCCGCTCGGTGAGCGGGGCGTCGGTCGGCTCCAGTGCGGCCAGCGCGGCCGCGGAGTTCAGCAGCACCGCGTCCCGCACCGGCCCGGTCTCACCGTCCAGCAGCCGGCGGGCCACCTCGGCGTTGTACGACGCGTCCGCGCCGCGCAGCGCCTCCACCGGGACCAGGCCGATCCCGACGTCCCGCGGGTCGAAGGGCTCCTCGCGGACCGTGCCGTTCCGCACGATCCACACCCGGGAGGTGGCGGTGGTGGTCAGCTCGTCCAGTCCGTCGTCGCCGCGGAAGACCAGCGCCGACGAACCGCGCTCGGCCAGCACCCCGGCCAGGATCGGCGCCATCCGGGCGTCCGCGACGCCGGTCGCCTGGGCCTTGACCCGGGCCGGGTTGGTCAGCGGCCCCAGTACGTTGAAGGTCGTCCGGATGCCCAGCTGGCCGCGGGCGGCCGCCACATGGCGCAGCGCGGGGTGGAACTTGGCCGCGAAGCAGAAGGTGATCCCGGCCTCCTCCGCGACCTCGGCGACGCGTCGCGGCGACAGGTTCAGGTTGACGCCCAGCTTCTCCAGGACGTCCGTGGCGCCGCTGGTCGAGGACGCGGCCCGGCTGCCGTGCTTGACGACCCTGGCTCCGGTGCCGGCGACCACGATCGACGCCATGGTGGAGATGTTGACGGTGTTCGCCCCGTCACCGCCGGTGCCGACGATGTCGACGCTGGGGCCGGGCACCTCGATCAGGCTGGCGTGCGCGTACATCGTCCGGACCAGGCCGGAGATCTCCGCGACCGTCTCGCCCTTGGCGCGCAGCGCGACCGCGAAACCGGCGATCTGCGCGTCGGTGGCCTCGCCGCGCATGATCCGGTCCATGACCCAGGCGGTGTCGTCCGCGGTGAGGTCGCGGCCGTCGAGGAGGGCGTTCAGCACGGCCGGCCAGGAGCGGTCCGCCACGCTGCCGCCGCCTGCCGGGGTCACAACGTTCATGGTCCACGCTCCTGGTTCGTCTCCTGCTTGTGCCGTCACCCTATCGACCTCCGGGAACGCCGGAGGGCCCCGTCCTCTTCGTGGACGGGGCCCTCTGGGTGGCGTACTACCAGCGGTGCGCGGTGTCGCGCCCGCGGGGATCAGTGGTGGCCGTGGCCGCTGGTGATCTCCTTGTACTCCTCGACGGTCGGCTTGGGGATGACGTTGTCCTCGCCGTAGTAGCCCTTGGAGAGCTTGGCGCGCAGCTTCTGCGAGCGCTTGAGCTTGCGCTGGACGCCGTTCTCGTCGACCTCGGGACCGAGCTCAAGCGGCTCGGGCTGCTCGTGCTGCGTCAGAACGTGCAGCTGCTCCTGGTTGAGCGGCTCGTGGACCTCGATGAACTCACCGTGCGGCAGGCGCTTGATGATGCCGGACTCGCGTCCGTGCAGCACCTTGTCCTTGTCGCGGCGCTGGAGACCCAGGCAGATCCGCTTGGTGGCGATGAAGGCCAGCACCGGCCCGACGAAGAACCCGATCCGGACGAACCAGGTGATCGAGTTGATCGACAGGTGGAAGTGCGTCGCCCACAGGTCGTTGCCGCCACCGATCAGCATCACGAAGTACGCGACGAGCCAGGCCACACCGAAGCCGGTGCGGGTGGGCACGTTGCGCGGGCGGTCCAGGATGTGGTGCTCGCGCTTGTCGCCGCGGACCCAGGACTCGATGAACGGGTAGACCGCGATGGCGATCAGGACCAGCGGGAAGACCAGGATCGGGATCAGCACACCGAAGTTGATGGTGTGGCCCCAGAAGTTCCACTCCCAACCCGGCATGACACGCACCAGGCCCTCGGCGAAGCCCATGTACCAGTCCGGCTGCGCACCGGTGGACACCTGGTCCGGCCGGTACGGGCCGATGGCCCACACGGGGTTGATGCTGGCGACCGCGGCGATCACCGAGATCACACCGAAGACCAGGAAGAAGAAGCCTCCGGCCTTGGCCATGTAGACCGGCAGCAGCGGCATGCCGACCACGTTGTTGTTGGTCTTGCCGGCACCCGGGAACTGCGTGTGCTTGTGGTAGAAGACCAGGATCAGGTGCGCCACCAGCAGGCCGAGCATGATGCCCGGCAGCAGCAGCACGTGGACCGTGAAGAACCTCGGGATGATGTCGTGCCCGGGGAACTCGCCGCCGAAGATGAACATCTGCAGGTACGAGCCGACCAGCGGCATCGCCAGGATGACGCCCTCGATGAAGCGGACACCGGTACCGGACAGCAGGTCGTCGGGGAGCGAGTAACCGGTGAAGCCGGTGAACATGCCCAGGACGAACAGCAGGAAGCCGAAGAGCCAGTTGACCTCACGCGGCTTGCGGAACGCACCGGTGAAGAACACCCGCATCATGTGGACCATCATCGCGGCCAGGAAGACCAGCGCCGCCCAGTGGTGGATCTGCCGGATCAGCAGACCACCGCGCACGTCGAAGCTGATGTTCAGCGTCGACTCGAAGGCCTGGGTCATCCTGATCCCGTGCATCGGCACGTAGGACCCGTGGTAGGTGACCTCGGCCATGCTCGGGTGGAAGAACAGCGTCAGGTAGACACCGGTCAGGATGATGATGATGAAGCTGTAGAGCGCGACCTCACCCAGCATGAAGGACCAGTGGTCCGGGAAGATCTTGCGCATGTTGGACTTGGCGAGGCTGTAGATACCCAGCCGGCCGTCGGCCCAGTCGGCGATCCGCTCGCCCCGTGGCGCTTGGCCACGGCGCGTAGTGGTCGCGGTTGTCTCGTTACTCATCCGCGCTCCCAGAAGCTCGGGCCGACGGGCTCCGCGAACTCGCTTGCGGCCTCAAGGAAGCCGTCCTTCACCGTGATGTGCAGCTGCGGCAGGGCGTGGCCGGCCGGACCGAAGATCACCCGACCACCGTCGGAAAGGTCGAAGGTCGACTGGTGACAAGGGCAGAGCACGTGGTGCGTCTGCTGCTCGTACAGGCTGATCGGGCAACCCACGTGGGTGCAGATCTTCGAGTAGGCCACGATGCCGTCGTGCGACCAGGCGAGTTCCTGCTTGTCCTTGATGTTCTGCGGCTGGATCCGCACGAGCATCAGGGCGTCCTTGGCGATCTTGTTGGCGAACTCCTCGTCGTTCTCCTCCAGGCCCTCGGGCTTGGCGAACGTGAGGGAGCCAACCGCGATGTCCTCGGGACGCAGCGGGAGGTTGGTCGACTGGTTGACCAGGCGGATGCCCTTCTTCCAGCCGGTGGTCCGCAGCTTCTTCTCGGGCAGCGGGCCGAGGTCGCGCAGCAGGACGACGCCGGAGAGCGGCACCAGGGCCAGCGCACCGAACATCGTGTTGCGGATCAGCTTGCGCCGACCGAACTGCGACTCCTTGGCACCCTGCGCGAAGTCCGCCAGGACCTTGGCCTTGACGTCGGGCGTGGCCTCGATCGGGTGCCGCTCGTCGGCGACCTCCTCGTCCGACATCAGCGTGCGGGCCCAGTGGACCGCGCCGGCGCCGATGCAGAAGAGCGCCACGCCCAGCGTCAGACCGAGCGCGAAGTTCAGCCCGCTGACGTGCCCCAGCGGGAAGATGTAGACGATCTTGTCGATCGGGATGGCCACGTACGACGCGATGAACGCGACGGTGGCGAGCATGGACACCAGGAAGAGGAAGGCAACGGTGCGCTCGGAGCGCCTGGCAGCCCGCTCGTCGATGTCCTGGACGCGGTGCTCGTGGGCCGGCAGCCCGGGGTCAGCGAAGGGGTTGTCCGCCTTCCCTACCGCGCCCTCGTGAGTCGTCTCCCGCTCACTGGGAAGGTTTTCTTCTGTCTCACTCATGACTTCTTGGCCTTCGTAGTCCGGGCTGCGACCCAGATGGCGACCGCGACACACGCACCCAGGCCGAAGATGTAACCGAAGAGACCTTCGGTCACCGGGCCCAGACCACCGAGTTCCATACCGCCGGGGCTCGCGGTCTTGTCGCCGTTGACGGCGCCGAGGTACGCGACGATGTCCTTCTTGTTCTGCGGGCTCAGCGTGCCGTCACCGAAGGAGGGCATGTTCTGCGGGCCGGTCTGCATGGCCTCGTAGATGTGCTTCGGGTCCACGCCCTCAAGCGTCGGTGCGAACTTGCCGTTGGTGAGGGCGCCGCCCTTACCGGTGAAGTTGTGGCACTGAGCGCAGTTGGTGCGGAACAGCTCGCCACCCTTGCCGATGTCGGCGCCGTCCGCGCTGTACTGCGACTTGTCGGGCACGGAGGGGCCCGGGCCCAGCGACGCGACGTAGGCCGCGAGCTGGTCGATCTGGGCGTTGTTGTAGATGTTCCGCTTCGCCGGCACCTGGGCGCCGGGCTGCTGGGCCGGCATACGCCCGGTGCCCACCTGGAAGTCGACGGCGGCAGCGCCCACGCCGACCAGGCTCGGGCCGTCGGAGCTGCCCTGACCGCCGGTGCCGTGGCAGCTTGCGCAGCCCACGGCGAAGAGCTTCTTGCCCTCCTTGATGGCAAGGGACTGGGCGGTGTCATCGGCTTGAGCCTTGTTCGCCGGCGCGAACGCGGCGTACAGCCCCCCAGTGACCGCCAGCGCGAAGAGTAGGACGACGAGCGCCGCCAGCGGATGGCGCCGTCGTGCGGAGAGCTTTTTCACGGATTACCCCGGTGTCAGGATCTTCTGCGTCGATGCTTTGGCTATGTCTGTCCGATATGCGGGTCCGGTCGGACCTCTTACCGGATGAGGTAGATCGTGGCGAAGAGGCCGATCCAGACGACATCGACGAAGTGCCAGTAGTAGGACACGACGATGGCCGCGGTGGCCTGTGTGTGGGTGAACCTCTTTGCCGCGTACGTCCTGCCCAGGACCAGCAGGAAGGCGATCAGACCGCCTGTCACGTGCAGTCCGTGGAAACCGGTGGTCAGGTAGAACACCGAGCCGTACGGGCCGGACGAGAGCGAGAGGCCCTCGTGCTTGACCAGCTCCGTGTACTCGAAGACCTGACCGCCGATGAAGATGGCACCCATGATGAAGGTGATCGAGAACCAGGTTCGCAGCTTCTTGACGTCGCCGCGCTCGGCCGCGAATACGCCGAGCTGACACGTCAGCGAGCTGAGCACCAGGATCGTGGTGTTGGTCGCGGAGAACGGAAGATTCAGCGCATCAGCGGAGTGCTTCCAATACGCCTCGCCCGTCACCGATCGAAGGGTGAAGTACATCGCGAAGAGGGCCGCGAAGAACATCAGCTCGGAACTCAGCCAGATGATGGTTCCGACGCTGGTGAGGTTCGGCCGATTGACCGACGGGTGCGCGTGCCCGGTTTCTACTGTCGTTGCTGTCGCCACGACCGACATTATGTCGGTCGCTTATCCCGCCCTCACTCCGGGGGGTGCCGTTCGGTGTGTCAAGGCCATATGCCCTGCTCGTTCGGGCCGGCTCGGCGGTCGCCCGAAGGGAGGAAGTGCGCACCGCCGCACAGCGCACGGGCCCTGGGAAAGCCGGTCCTGACGGGCCGTCGGCCGCATTTCGGGGCCGTACGGCCTCTCCTGCCGAGGGCCCGTCCGGGAGTAGCATCGCGCAACGGTTTGATCCGGAGCCGTATCCGCTACGCAGGTCCGCGACAAAGGTGGAGGAACGATGCAGGCGACTGCCACGGTGCTGGTCTACAGCGACAACGCCAACACCCGCGAGCAGGTCCGGCTGGCGGCCGGGCGACGCCCGGCCCCCGACGCCCCGCAGATCGAGATCCTGGAGTGCGCCACCGCCCCGGCGGTCCTGGAGGCCCTGGAGCAGGGCGGGATCGACGTCTGCGTACTGGACGGCGAGACGGCGCCGGCGGGCGGTATGGGCGTCTGCCGGCAGATCAAGGACGAGATCTTCCAGTGCCCGCCGGTGCTGCTGCTGATCGGCCGTCCGCAGGACGCCTGGCTGGCCACGTGGAGCCGCGCGGACGCCGCGGTGACCCATCCCCTCGACCCGGTGGCGTTCGCCGACGCGCTGGCCGGGCTGCTGCGCCGCCGACGGCTCGCCCAGGTCACCCAGGACGCTGTGCCGGCCTGAGCAAGGCCCTCCAGGGGTCCCTGAGCGGCTCCTGAGCGGTCCTCAGACCTGTGGGCGCAGCCGTGCGTCGGCGGCAGGATTCTGCTCCCGCCCGGCCGCGCCTGTGGTCGTTGCGGCCCTGTTCTTGAGCGCGCTGCCGGAGCGCCAGTCCTTCCAGGGCATGTTCCAGTCACCGAAGCCGTTGTCGAACGGCGTCATGGTGTCGCCGCCGCTGTTGACGACCTTGACGATGTCGCCGACCCGGACGGTGTTGAAGAACCACTGGGCGTTGCCGGTGGACATGCCGGTGCAGCCGTGGCTGACGTTCGCGGCGCCCTGGGAGCCGACCGACCAGGGCGCGGCGTGCACGTATTCGCCGCTCCAGGTCACCCGGGTGGCCCAGTAGACCGGCAGGTCGTAGGCGTCCGAACTCCCGGCGGCGATGCCGACGGTGGAGCTGCGCATCCGGACGAAGCTCTCCTTGCCGAGCACGACCTTGACGCCGTTGCGGGTGGAGAAGCCGGGTTTGCCGGTGGTGACCGGGATGGTGTTGATGGCCTTGCCGTTGCGCAGCACGGTCATCTGGTGCGCGGCGGCGTCGGTGACGGCCTCGACCCGGTCGCCGGTGGTGAGCCGGACGGGCTTGGCGGGGCCGCCGTAGAGCCCGCCGGCGATCTTCAGGCCGTCGAGGTTGCTGTGGACGGCGATGCTGGCGTGGGCGGGCCAGTAGTCCTTGGGGCGGAAGTGCAGTTTCTTGCCGTCCACCCAGTGCCAGGCGCCCTCCACGCGGGGCGCGGAGTCGACCTTCAGGGCGCTTTCGACGACGGCCCGGGCCTTGGGGTCGGTGACCGGCTTGCTGAGTTCGGCGGTGATCGGCTGGCCGACGCCGTACTCGCCGGTCTCCGGGCCGAACTTGACGGTCAGCCGGTCGTCCACGTCCTTGGTGTTGACCACCAGGGTCTTGCGGCCCGGGGTGCCGTCCTCCTCCTCGGTGCTGACCTGCACCGTGTAGCGCGTACCGGCGGCCAGGGGCACGGTGGTGCGCCAGTGCCGGCCGTCGGCGCTCAGTTCGCCGCGGACGTAGCGGCCGGTCGCGTCGGTGGCGGTCACATCCGTGATCCGGGAATCGTCGCCCTTGAGGGAGACCTCAAGGGGCTTGTCCGGGTCCGCCTTGTGTCTGCCGTCCGTCGGGATGTTCGCCGATATCTGGTCGGACGCGTCGTAGGGATTGACCGAGAGCGGTTCCGACGACGAGCCACCGCACGCGGTGGCGCTCACCGCGAGGGGCACGAGCAGGAGGCCGCAGCTCAGCACCGTCCGGGTTCGAGGTCTGTGACTCATGCCCCAAACGTACGAAGTATCCCTTTCGGCGGCGCGCTGGAGGACTGCAAACGGGTCGGGCCCGGACACCGGTTGGGGTGTCCGGGCCCGGCCGTGCGGCGTGTCTGCCGCGGTTCTCGCCTGGTGCGTACTACTGGGTGCGGTTCTCGCCGCGGTAGTACTCGAAGACCCAGCCGAAGAGACCCACGAGGATCACCGGCAGGGAGAAGTACAGCAGCCAGAAACCGAAGACGACGCCCAGGAAGGCGAGCGCGCCACCGATGGCGAGGGAGAGCGGCTGCCAGCTGTGCGGGCTGAAGAAGCCCAGCTCACCGGCGTCGTCCGCGACCTCGGCGTCCTCGTTGTCCTGGGCACCCGCGTCGACCCGCCGGGCCGTGAAGGCCAGGTAGTAGCCGACCATGATGCACAGGCCGAAGGCCAGGAAGAGCGCCGTGGTACCGGCCGGCTCCTTCGACCACACGCCATAGACGATCGCCATGGCGAGGACGAAGACGCTCAGCCAGATGAACATCTTGCCCTGGATCTTCACTTGCCCGCCTCCTTGCCGCCGGCCAGCGCCTTGTCACCCTCGCGGCCGTTGTGCAGCGCGTCCAGCGCCGCGATCTCCGGGTGGTGCAGATCGAACGCCGGGGATTCGGAACGAATTCGCGGCAGGGTGAGGAAGTTGTGCCGCGGCGGCGGGCAGGACGTCGCCCACTCCAGCGAACGGCCGTAGCCCCACGGGTCGTCCACCTCGACCTTCTCGGCGTACTTGGCGGTCTTCCAGACGTTGTAGAGGAACGGCAGGATCGACATGCCCAGCAGGAACGAGCTGATCGTCGAGATGGTGTTCAGGGTGGTGAAGCCATCGGCGGCGAGGTAGTCCGCGTAACGGCGGGGCATGCCCTCGGCGCCCAGCCAGTGCTGGACCAGGAACGTGCCGTGGAAGCCGATGAACAGCGTCCAGAACGTGATCTTGCCGAGCCGCTCGTCGAGCATCTTGCCGGTGAACTTCGGCCACCAGAAGTGGAATCCGGCGAACATCGCGAAGACGACCGTGCCGAAGACCACGTAGTGGAAGTGGGCCACGACGAAGTACGAGTCGGAGATGTGGAAGTCCATCGGCGGCGACGCCAGGATGACGCCGGTCAGACCACCGAAGGTGAAGGTGATCAGGAAGCCGATCGCCCAGAGCATCGGCGTCTCGAAGGACAGTGAGCCCTTCCACATCGTGCCGATCCAGTTGAAGAACTTCACACCGGTCGGCACGGCGATGAGGAACGTCATGAAGGAGAAGAACGGCAGCAGTACACCGCCGGTCACATACATGTGGTGCGCCCACACCGTCACCGAAAGGCCGGCGATGGAAATCGTCGCGGCGATCAGGCCGATGTAACCGAACATCGGCTTCCGGGAGAAGACCGGAATGACCTCGGAAATGATGCCGAAGAATGGTAGGGCGATGATGTACACCTCTGGATGGCCGAAGAACCAGAAGAGGTGTTGCCAGAGCAATGCGCCGCCATTGGCCGCGTCAAAGACATGGGCACCGAATTTACGGTCCGCCTCCAGGGCGAACAGCGCGGCGGCCAGCACCGGGAAAGCGAGCAGGACCAGCACACCGGTCAGCAGCACGTTCCAGGTGAAGATCGGCATCCGGAACATCGTCATGCCCGGGGCGCGCATGCAGATGATGGTGGTGATGAAGTTGACCGAACCGAGGATCGTGCCGAAGCCGGAGAAGGCCAGACCCATGATCCACATGTCCGCGCCGACGCCCGGCGAACGCACCGCGTCCGAGAGCGGCGAGTAGGCGAACCAGCCGAAGTCCGCGGCACCTTGCGGCGTGAGGAAGCCGGCGACCGCGATCAGTGAGCCGAAGAGGTAGAGCCAGTAGGCGAACATGTTCAGCCGCGGGAACGCCACGTCGGGCGCGCCGATCTGCAACGGCATGATCCAGTTCGCGAAACCGGCGAACAACGGCGTCGCGAACATCAGCAGCATGATCGTGCCGTGCATCGTGAACGCCTGGTTGAACTGCTCGTTCGACATGATCTGCGTACCCGGGCGGGCCAGCTCGGCGCGCATGAGGAGCGCCATCACCCCGCCGATGCAGAAGAACGCGAACGACGTAGCCAGGTACATCGTGCCGATGGTCTTGTGGTCAGTGGTCGTGAGCCACTTGACGGCAGCGATACCGGGTTGCTTCTTGCGTACGGGTGGTGCTGCCGGAGCCGATTCGGCGGCGGCACCCTGAGGTTCGTTGAGGATGCTCACTGGTTCTTGGTCTCCGCATTCCTGGCGTGGTCAGTCTGCTTGATACCCGCCGGCAGGTACCCGGTCTGACCCTTCGCCGCCAGGTCCTTCAAGTGCTGCCGGTACTTGGCAGGCGAAACGACCTTGACGTTGAAGAGCATCCGAGAGTGGTCGACACCGCAGAGTTCGGCGCACTTGCCCATGAAGGTGCCCTCCTTGTTGGGAGTCACCTCGAAGACGTTGGTGTGGCCGGGGATGACGTCCTGCTTCATCAGGAACGGCACCACCCAGAAGGAGTGGATGACGTCACGCGAGGTCAGCACGAACTGGACCGTCTCGCCCTTCGGCAGCCAGAGCGTCGGCCCGGGGTTGCCGGTCTGCGGGTTCCGCGTGGCCGGCGTGCCGAAGTCGTAGACACCGTCCGCGCCCTGCGGCGCGGACTTCTTCCACTTGTCCGGGATCGCCGCGAGCTCCGGAGAATTGATGTTCGTGGTCGCCGGATTGCCGTCGACGTTCTCCAAGTAGTTGAACGCCCAGCTCCACTGGAAGCCCACGACGTTGATGACGTGGTCCGGCTTCTTGGACGTCTTGAGGAGCGCGCTCTCATCACGCGCGGTGAAGTAGAACAGCACCGCGATGATGATGAACGGGACGATGGTGTACAACGCCTCGATCGGCATGTTGTACCGCGTCTGGGCGGGGACCTCCACCTTGGTCCTGCTACGGCGGTGGAAGATCACGCTCCAGATGATCAGGCCCCACACCAGCACGCCCGTTGCGAGGGCGGCGGCCCAGGAGCCCTGCCAAAGAGAGAGGATCCGCGGCGCCTGTTCGGTGACGGGCGTTGGCATGCCGAGGCGGGGGAAGTCCTTGTATGTGCAACCAGTCGCGGTCGCCAGGACCAGGCCCGCAGCAAGCACCTGCGGCAGCTTCCGCCGCATCGGGCGCCGCGACGAGCGGTCGGAGCCGTTGGGACTCACGTAGCGCCTTCCCGAGAGTCTCGCCCGAGCGGTCGGCTGCGGCCTTACTCGCTGGTCGGTCGCCGCCCTGCTTCGGGCAGGGGTTTGGATGTTTATGCGGACCAAACCCTACTGGACGCTATTTGGGGTCGCGCGGGGAGGGTGCCCAACGCGCCGCGAGGCACCCCTAAGGGGTGGCCGAGCCCTTCCCGGACCGCCGTTCCGGGCCCCGATCGCCGCCCGCCGCCGGGCATCTGACGGCCCGCCCGGCGGCCCGGCGGCCGGTGTTCTACCGTCTCGTACGTGCCCTACTTCGACGCCGCCTCCACCGCTCCGCTGCATCCCGTCGCCCGGGAGGCCCTGCTCGCCGCGCTCGACGAGGGGTGGGCCGATCCGGCCCGCCTGTACCGCGAGGGGCGGCGGGCCCGGCTGCTGCTGGACGCCGCGCGGGAGGCCGCCGCCGGTGCCGTGGGGTGTCGCCCCGACGAGCTGACGTTCACCCCTTCGGGGACGCATGCGGTGCATTCGGGCATCTTCGGCGTATTGGCGGCCCGTCGGCGTGTCGGACGGCGGCTGGTGCACTCCGCCGTCGAGCACTCCGCCGTCCTGCACGCCGCGGAGGTGCACGCGGCGGCCGGCGGCACGGTGACGGAGGTTCCGGTGGACCGGACGGGCCGGGTGGCACAGGCCGCGGTGGCCGGAGCGCTCGGCGGGGACGCGGCGCTGGTGTGCCTCCAGTCCGCCAACCACGAGGTGGGCACCGCCCAGCCGGTGGAGGAGGTGGCCGCGGACTGTCAGGAGGCCGGCGTGCCCCTGTTGGTGGACGCGGCGCAGTCGGTGCCGTGGGGGCCGGTGCCCGGTGCCTGGTCGGTGCTGACGGCGAGCGCGCACAAGTGGGGCGGGCCGCCCGGGGTGGGACTGCTGGTGGTCCGTAAGGGGACCCGGTTCGCGCCCCAGGGGCCGCTGGACGAACGGGAGTCGGGGCGCAGCCCGGGCTTCGGGAACCTCCCGGCGGTGGTGGCCGCGGCGGCGGCGTTGCGTGCGCTGCGGGCCGCCGCGGAGAGCGGGCCGGACGAGGCGGCGCGGCTGCGGGGGCTGGTGGACCGGATCCGGGCCCGGGTGCCGGAGCTGGTGCCGGACGTGGAGGTGGTCGGCGATCCGGCGCGGCGGCTGCCGCACCTCGTCACCTTCTCCTGTCTCTATGTCGACGGGGAGGCGCTGTTGCACGAGCTGGACCGGGCCGGCTTCTCCGTTTCCTCCGGTTCGTCGTGTACCTCCAGCACCCTGACGCCGAGCCATGTGCTGCGCGCGATGGGCGTGCTGTCGGAGGGGAACGTCCGGATCTCGCTGCCGTACGGCACCGAGGCGGCGGACGTGGAGCGGTTCCTGACGGTGCTGCCGGAGGCGGTGCGGTCGGTGCGGGAGCGGTTCGGGGTGCCGGCGGAGGAGCCGGCGCACCGGGCGGCCGCGGTGCCGGCGGAGGCCGTGGCGGAGGCGGCGCCACCCGGTGTGGTGGTGGACGCGCTCGGCCGGCGCTGCCCGGTTCCGGTCATCGAGCTGGCGAAGGCGATCGGCCGGGTGCCGGTCGGCGGCACGGTGACGGTGCTCTCCGATGACGCGGCGGCCCGGCAGGACATCCCCGCGTGGTGCGCGATGCGGGAGCAGGAGTACGTCGGTGAGGAGTCCGCGGAACGCGGCGCCGCGTACGTGGTGCGGCGCCGCGTCTGAGGTGGGGCCCCGGCGGTCAGAGCAGGTACTGCCGGACCTCGGCGGCGGCGTCGTGCCCGTACGCCTTGGTGAAGCGGTCCATGAAGGGGCTGCGGTGCAGCTCGTACTCCTGGGTGCCGACGGTCTCGATGACGAGGGTGGCCAGCATGCAGCCGACCTGGGCGGCGCGCTCCAGGCCGACGCCCCAGGCCAGGCCGGACAGGAAGCCGGCCCGGAAGGCGTCGCCGACGCCGGTCGGGTCGGCCTTGACCTTCTCCTCGGGGACGCCGACCTCGATGTCCGGCTGGCCCACCCGCTGGATGCGGACGCCGTTGGAGCCGAGGGTGGTGACGCGGGTGCCGACCTTGGCGAGGATCTCCTCGGCGGTCCAGCCGGTCTTGGACTCGATGAGCCCCGCCTCGTACTCGTTGTTGAAGAGGTAGGTGGCGCCCTCCATGAGGAGGCGGATGTTCTCGCCGTCCATCCGGGCGATCTGCTGGGAGAAGTCGGCGGCGAAGGGGATCCCGCGGGTCCGGCACTCCTCGGTGTGCCGGAGCATCGCCTCGGGGTCGTCCGCGCCGATCAGGACCAGGTCCAGGCCGCCGACCCGCTCGGCCACGGTCTGGAGTTCGATCTGCCGGGCCTCGCTCATGGCGCCGGTGTAGAAGGAGCCGAGCTGGTTGTGGTCGGCGTCGGTGGTGCAGACGAAGCGGGCGGTGTGCAGGACCTCGGAGATGTGCACCGAGTGGGTGTCGACGCCGTGCCGGTCGAGCCAGGCGCGGTACTCCTCGAAGTCGGTACCCGCGGCACCGACCAGAATCGGCCGGATGCCGAGCTGGCCCATGCCGAAGCAGATGTTGGGGGCGACCCCGCCGCGGCGGACGTCGAGCTGGTCGACCAGGAAGGAGAGGGAGATCGTATGCAGCTGGTCGGCGACCAACTGGTCGGCGAAGCGGCCGGGGAAGGTCATCAGGTGGTCTGTGGCGATGGAGCCGGAGACTGCGATACGCACGACGGGTCTGCTCCTGCGGACGGCGTGGGGTTGCGGACGGAGGGCAACGCTACCCGGCAGGGGGCCCGGCATCTGCCCATTCCTGGACACTTGGAAAAGCGAGAAATCATCTCATGATAGGGCGTTTCGCCGGTGGTGCGGGGGCGCCCCTTTCGCCGCACACCCCGGGCTGTGAGGGCCGTCACAGGCGGCGCGGGGTGGTGGGGTGTCCGGCGCGCAGGGAACCGCATGCGCCCCCGTTCCGTCCCATCGGCGTCCACCCTGCCGGGTGGCACGTCAGATGACCGGCGGAGCTGAAGGAGCGAAGCGGTGAGCACCGAGGACACCCCGGATACCCAGGACATCCCCCAGGCCCCCCGACCCGAACGGCGCGGGCGGCGCACTCCCCTGGTGGTCGCATCGGTGGCCGGCGCGGTGCTGGCGATCGGGGGCGGCGCGGCCTACTGGGCCTCGTCCGCGTCCGGCGGCACCGATCAGGCCGGTGCGGCCGACGGCGGGCCACCGCCGCTGGCGTTGGACTCCGCGTCGATCGCGATCGGCGAGCCCAGTCCGCACCACGACCAGTACCGCGTGGTGGGCAAGCTCCCCGAGGGCCCGCGATCCGCGCCCGTCTACCGGCCCGCGGGCGGAATCGACCAGTCCGCCGTGGAACGACTGGCGAAGGCGTTGGACGTGGCCGGATCGGTGCGGTCGGACGGCAACTGGTGGACGGTCGGCACGCCGGGCCCCGACGGCCGGGGCACCACGCTGCGGGTCGCCAAGACCGGTGCGGGCAACTGGGTGTTCAGCCGGTTCGGCGGTGGGGGCGGGACCAAATGCCCGCTGACCGACGGCCGGCCGGGCTGCCCCTCGTACCGCGGCGGCACGGACGGCGGGGGCGGGGACACCGGCAGCGGGGACGCCGGCAGTGGGCCGGCGTCCGAGGCGAAGGCCCGGCAGGCGGTCCGGCCGGTGCTGGCGGCGCTCGGCCAGCCGGACGCCCGGCTCGACGCGCACCAGACGTACGCCGCGATGCGGGTGGTGACCGCCGACCCGGTGATCGGCGGGCTGCCGACGTACGGATGGCAGAGTCGGCTCCAGGTCGGCTCGGACGGGCAACTGGTGGGCGGCAGCGGCGAGTTGGCGAACCCGGTGAAGGGCGCGACCTACCCCGTCCGGGACGCCCGGGCGACGCTGGGCGACCTGAACGGCGGCGGCGGCCGGACGATGCGGCCGCTGGCCCACTGCCCCTCGGTGCCGACCTTCCAGCACAAGGACGGCAAGGCACCCCAGGGCGGCGGGATCGCGCCGTGCGAGCCGGACCCGACCGGCAAGCAGCCGGCCTCCGAGGTGACCGGTGCGGTCTTCGGGCTCGCCGCGCGGTACTCGCACGGCGGGGAGGTACTGGTGCCGTCCTGGCTGTACACGCTGCGCACGCCGGGCGCCGGGGGCACGACGGGCAGCACCTCGACGATCGCCGGGACCGCGGTGGACCCGAAGTTCCTGCGCGCCAGCGAGCCGGCGGGGCCGAAGCCGTCCACGCCCGGAACGAGGGCGATGGCACTGTCCGGCTACGAGGTGGCGGACGGCGGCCGGACGCTGACCGTCCACTTCTGGGGCGGGGTGTGCAGCACCTACGAGGCCGGCGTCCAGGAGTCGGGCAGCACGGTGCGGGTCACGGTCACCGGGAAGGACAAGAACCCCGGGCAGATGTGCGTGAAGATCGCCAAGGACTTCAGCAAGACGGTGACGCTGGAGAAGCCGCTGGACGGCCGGAAGGTGGTGGACGCCACATCCGGCAAGACGGTCTCGCTGCGGTGACCGCGCGGTAGGACGCGCGAAAGGCGGCACCCCCGGCCGGGAGTGCCGCCTTTCGCGCGCCGTGGCCCGTGGGCCCGGGCCGGATTAGCTGAAGGAGTCGCCGCAGGCGCAGGAGCCCGTGGCGTTCGGGTTGTCGATCGTGAAGCCCTGCTTCTCGATCGTGTCGACGAAGTCGACGGAGGCGCCGCCCAGGTAGGGGGCGCTCATCCGGTCGGTGACGACCTTGACGCCGTCGAACTCCTTGACGACGTCGCCGTCGAGCGAGCGCTCGTCGAAGAAGAGCTGGTAGCGCAGGCCCGAGCAGCCGCCGGGCTGGACCGCGACGCGCAGCGCGAGGTCGTCCCGGCCCTCCTGCTCCAGCAGGCTCTTGACCTTCGACGCGGCCGCGTCGGACAGGATGATGCCGTCGGTGACGGTGGTCTCGTCCTGAACGCTCATCTACATCTCTCCCGGGTTGTACGGACCGCTTGCCATCGGTTGCGAACAGTTCCAACCGGCGGCGTCCCGGATTAATTCCGGCTGCGCGTGATGTGTCCTTCTCTTTCTTCATGCTCGCACACCGACGGGCGGACACCCCAGGCCCGGCCGGCACGTGGAGCAGCCCGGGAACCTCGCGGCTGATGCGTCACATCGACACTATGGCCATCGTCAAAGTGACGTGAACCAGCTATGATAGATAGCGTCAAATAGACGAAAAGGCGGTGCCGCAGCGCATCCCGCCGTCCCCGCAGAGACCGTCCGCAAGGACTTTCCGCAGAGAAGAGAGGGTGCGTGTCGTGACCACCGCCCAGCCCCTGGACGTCCAGCCGACCCCGCTGGCGCTGCTCCTCCTCGGCCGCGAGGCCGACCCGAAGAGCGAGCGCGGTGTGGACTGCCCCGGTGACCTGCCGGCACCCTCCGACCCGGACCTGGTCGAGCGCGCCCGCGCCGCCAAGGCCAAGCTGGGTGACAAGGTCTTCGTCCTCGGGCACCACTACCAGCGCGACGAGGTCATCGAGTTCGCGGACGTCACCGGCGACTCCTTCAAGCTCGCGCGGGACGCCGCGGCCCGGCCGGACGCCGAGTACATCGTCTTCTGCGGTGTGCACTTCATGGCCGAGTCGGCCGACATCCTCACCGGTGACGACCAGCAGGTGGTCCTCCCGGACCTGGCCGCGGGCTGCTCGATGGCCGACATGGCCACCGCCGAGCAGGTTGCCGAGTGCTGGGACGTGCTGACCGAGGCCGGCGTCGCCGAGCAGGTCGTGCCCGTCTCGTACATGAACTCCTCGGCGGACATCAAGGCGTTCACCGGCAAGCACGGGGGCACGATCTGCACCTCCTCCAACGCCAAGCGGGCGCTGGAGTGGGCCTTCGGGCAGGGGGACCCCGCGACCACCAAGGTCCTCTTCCTGCCGGATCAGCACCTGGGCCGCAACACCGCCGTGCGGGACATGGGCCTGTCCCTGGACGACTGTGTGGTCTACAACCCGCACAAGCCGAACGGCGGACTGACCGCCGAGGAGCTGCGGGCGGCGAAGATGATCCTGTGGCGCGGCCACTGCTCGGTGCACGGCCGCTTCTCGCTGGACTCGGTGAACGACGTCCGTGCGCGCATACCGGGCGTGAACGTCCTGGTCCACCCCGAGTGCAAGCACGAGGTGGTGGCGGCGGCGGACTACGTCGGGTCGACCGAGTACATCATCAAGGCCCTGGAGGCCGCGCCGGCCGGCTCGAAGTGGGCGATCGGCACGGAGTTGAACCTCGTCCGCCGCCTGGCCAACCGCTTCGCGGCCGAGGACAAGGAGATCGTCTTCCTCGACAAGACGGTCTGCTTCTGCTCGACCATGAACCGCATCGACCTGCCGCACCTGGTGTGGACGCTGGAGTCGCTGGCGGACGGCAAGGTCGTCAACCGCATCCGGGTCGACGAGGAGACCGAGCGCTTCGCCAAGCTGGCGCTGGAGCGGATGCTGGCGCTGCCGTAGGGGCGTAGGCGCAGCAGGGCGGGGCGTCCCTTTGGGGCGGCCCCGCCCTCCTGTTTCCGCCGCCTGCTGCCCGCTAGTCGGTGTACTCCACCGTCACCGGCGCGGAGTTGTTCTCCTGGTTGGGGTCGACCACGGGGTCGGAGGGCGCGGAGACCGTGCCCCGGGCGCCGTCGACCCGCTTGTCGATGCGGACCACCAGGGTCGTGCCGTACGCGCCCCAGGGGCAGCTCGCGCCCCCGTCGGCGGGCCGGCAGAAGGTCATTTCGCTGGGGTGGTCCTCGGGGTTCACGCGCACCGCGCTCACGCCCTCGGGGAGCGTCACCCGGACGTCGCCGTCGCCGAAGTTGCGCGGCCACGGCACGCCGACCTCGACGACCTCGCCGACCCTGCCCTTGATGGCGAACCCGACCGCCTGGACGTCGTGGATCTGGTCGGTGTCGAAGGCCAGCTCGCCGCCTGCCATCTCGGCCTTCCAGTGCGCGGACGTCGCGAACCCGTCGCCGCTGCCGTCGACGGGCTTCAGGCCCAGCGGCGCGCCGGTGCCCCGCACGGCCGAGGGCGGCAGCGGATGCGCGTCGGCGAAGCCCTCGTCGTACCGGTCGTGGGCCCGGTACACGGAGTAGCCGAGCTTGCCGTGCATCGCGGTCGCGTCGGCCACCCCGGTGAGCTGCCCGGCGGTCTCGTACGCCGTGCCGGCCTTGAGCGGCCCGGGGAAGGTGCACTCCGCCCGGGTGGGCGCCACGGCCTTGTCGTAGCGGCAGTTGCGGTACTGCGGGCGCAGCGTGGCCTCGGTCGCGACGACCTTCACGAGGACGTCGTCGGCGACGTCGGTGTCCCCCCGGTTGCCGAAGGCGGGGGTCAGCGGCACCTCGGAGCCGGGCTTCACGTCGGTCAGCGGCTTGTTCTGGCGGGCGGTCAGGACGGGCGCGCCGACCACGATCTGTGCGGTGCGCCGGACGGTGGGGGCGTTGGCGCTGGACACGGTGATGGCCATGGGTCCGGCGGGGCCCTTCGGCGCGTCCGGCAGTACGTCCAGCGTGAACGGCGTGAAGCCCGCGCCGAGTTCGACGTCCCCTATGGAGCAGGTGAGCTGGTCGCCGGACCGGACGCATCCGTATCCCTTGTTCACCCCGCCGACCTTCGCCCTGCCGTTGAACGCCGAGAGGTCGAAGGCGACCTTGACGCCCCTGACGGCCACCGGGTCCCCGCCGGGCGTCTTCCCGGTCGCCTGGAGGAAGAACTGGTACTCGGTGGGGCTGTCCTCCTGCCCCGTTCCGGTGGGCCGCGGGAGGTAGTACGTGCGCATCGCGCGGGTGATCGCCAGCCCCGGCTCCGAGGTCCGCTGCGTCGTCTCCGACGCCTGCCGCACCGGCACGGGGGCCGGCTTCCCCGCGTCCGCGGCGGGCGGCGCGCCGCAAGCGGCCGCCCCTAACGCCAGCCCGGCCAACAGGACGGCGGCCTTCGGCCCCGGCCGGGGCCGCCGCACACTCACTCGTGATGACTTCATGGGAGTCCAGACCACGCAGCGGCTCGAACGGTTGCACGATGCACGGAGGGGACGCCAACCCGTTACCCGGCCTCGTCGTGGTCGTCGTGGTCACCGGGCTCCGGCAACCGCTCGCCCCGGCTGACGGCGATCCGCCGGACGTCGCGCAGCGCCGCGCGCAACCCGGCGACCAGCCCGCGCAACTCCGGCCGGCCGGCCTCCGCTCCGGGCAGCGGGTCGGTTGCCGCGAGCAGCTTCCCGGCGGCGGCGAGCATCTCCTCCTCCACGTCGTCGGCGAGCAGCGACATCCGGCTGTGCGGATCGTCCGTGATGAGGAAGCACGGTGCCCCGTCGTCCCGGGTCCAGGGCAACAGCCGCGGCGGAAGGGTGGGTTGGGCCATGAAGAGCTGTCCTTTCGGCGGGCTCCGCCCCCTGGCGCGGGTCACGCTTGCGGGGGCTGGAGTTCGGATCTCGGCTGTGCTTACCGTCTGTATCGGCATCGTCGCGCTACGGGACATGGCCCCAACAGGCGCGCGCCGTCCCCGCGTTGAGAGCGGGAACATTCGAAAGCCCGAAAGCCCGAAAGGCGGCACAGTGAAGTTCGCACCCAAGTACCTGACCCCGTACGTATCGGCCCGGCACTACTTCGGCTCGGAGCTGCGCCGCCACCGCGAGGAGGTCAGGATGTCGCTGGTACAGCTGGCCGACATCGTGAACTCCAGCAAGAGCAATCTGGCCCGCGTCGAGACGGCGGAGATGATGCCGCCGCCGGAACTCCCGTCCGCCCTGGACGCGGCGTTCGGCACGGGCGAGCACTTCCACGGGCTGTACCAATTGGCGAAACGGGAGGTGCATCCGGATCAGTACCGGCGGTTCATGGACTGCGAGACGCAGGCCGTGGTCATCGAGAACTACGAGCCGCAGGTGGTTCCGGGGCCCTTCCAAACGGAGGCATACGCCCGTGCATTCCTGAGCTGCCAGCGTGACCTCTCGGCAGAGCAGGTCGAGGAACTGGTTACCGCCCGGATGACCCGCCAGGAACGACAGCGTTCGGAGGCACCGCCGCACCGGTGGGCAATCATCGACGAGGCCGTGCTCCGGCGCCGGATGGGCTCCAGGGAGTGCATGCACAAACAGCTGGCTCGGCTGCTTGAAGAGGCAGATACTCCCAACAGTAGGGTTCAGGTGATGCCGTTCGCCGCGGGTGGGCACTCGATGATGGGCGGCGCACTGACCCTGCTGACACTTCCCAACGATTCCACTGTGGCCTATGAAGAGGGCATCAAGGCCGGCCACCTCTATGAGGATGCAGGAGCCGCGAGGAAGTGGCGGTGGCAGTACGAAGAACTGCGAGCGAACGCCCTCTCGCTGGTGGAGTCAGCGGAGTTGATCCGGAAGGCGATGGAGGACTACAGGCCATGCGACACAGCCCCGAACTGAGCACCGCCCACTGGCGGAAGAGCAGCTACAGCAACTCCAACGGGGGCAACTGCGTCGAGATCAGCGAGGACTTCCCCGGGATCGTCCCCGTCCGCGACAGCAAGACCCCCAACGGTCCCACGCTCATCCTCCCGACCACCGCCTGGACAGCCTTCGTCCAGACGCTCAAGGGCTGAGGCAGAAAGCCGAGAACGCGCGATGGAGGACTACCAGCCGTGCGACACACCCCCGAACTGAGCACCGCCCGCTGGCGCAAGAGCAGTTACAGCAACACCAATGGCGGGGAATGCGTCGAGATCGCCGACCACTTCCCCGGCGTCGTCCCCGTCCGCGACAGCAAGACCCCCGACGGCCCCACGCTCATCCTCCCGGCCGCCGCCTGGACGGCGTTCGTGGAAACGCTCAAAGGCTGACGCAGACACCCAGACAGCGCAAGAAACCCCAGGCCAGCCCGTCCCGACCCACTGTCGGGACGGGCTGACGCCTTTGCGTTTGGCGCAGGCATGACAACATGCGCCTGAATCCGCCGTGAGAGACGCTGTGACCAGCAGAAACAAGACTCGGCACCCCTTCCTCTTTCCGGGCGCGCCGGGGCAACCTCGTGCCCCGGGGAACCAACGGGCCCGGCAGGGCACAGGGTCAAGGAGGCAGACGGACCGTGAACACCACAGAGGACGACCGGTCGGCGCCCTTAACGGGGGACGGCAGCGGCGACTGGTACGTGGACGACCGGTGCACCAACTGCGATGTGGCGCGGCAGCTCGCGCCGGAGCTGATCGAGGAGGTCGGTGGCCGGTCCGAAGTGGTCCGGCAGCCGCGCGGGGCGGCGGAGGAGCAGCGGATGCACGCGGTGGCGTTCGCCTGTCCGACGCGCTCGGTGCGGCGGCGCGGCGGTCGGGTGGCGGCGGAGTGGGACCCGTTCCCGTTGCGGCTGGACGACGCGGTGAGCTTTTGCGGGCACAACTCGCGGCACACCGCCGGGGCCAACGCGTACCTGCTGCGGCGGCCGGGCGGGACGCAGATGATGATCGACACCCCGCGCTACAGCGAGGCCCTGGCGGCCCGCTTCGAGGCGGACGGGACGGTGACCGACGTCCTGCTCACCCACCGGGACCACGCCGCGCACGGCCGCCGCTACGCCGACCGCTTCGGCGCCCGGCTGTGGATCCACGAGGGCGACCTGGACGCGGCCCCGGACGCGGACCGGGTACTGCGGGGCACCGATCCCGTAGAGGTCGCCGAGGGCGTGGTGGTCCACCCCCTGCCCGGTCACACCCAAGGAAGCGTGCTCTACGTCGCGGACGAGCGGTACTGCTTCAGCGGAGACAGCTTCTACTGGTCGCGGGCCACCGGGGACGTCGAGGTGGCGGAGAGCGTCACCTGGTACTCCATCACCGAGCTGGCCGCGTCGCTGGCCCGGACCACCGGCCGGCTGCGCTTCGAGTGGCTGCTCCCCGGGCACGGGGACCGGACGCGGCTGCCGGCGGCCGAAATGGCCCGGCGGATGCGGGAGTTGACGGCCCGGACGCAGTCACTGCGGCCCCGGCCGGTGGACTTCACGGCGGTCCGGTGGTGAGGGGGGCCGGGACGGGCCGGTGAGACGGGAGCCCCCGCGGCCGTCGGGTGCGGATGCCGTTGGCGAATTCGGGGCCCGGTGTCGGCGTACACGTGAACAAACGTGCCCAGCAGCCCGGATGGCCAAGGGGCTCCTTGACCTAAAGCGCGATTGAGGTTCTAGCGTCTCGTCTGGTTGATCATCTGACGACGGGAGACACGCTCATGATCCTCGTGACCGGAGCCACCGGAAACATAGGCAGTGCCCTGCTCAAGGAACTGCACGCACGCGGTGTCGGTCCGCTCAGAGGGCTCACCCGTGATGCCGCGCAGGTCGTCTTCCCTGAAGGGGTCGAGGCCGTGGAGGGCGACTTCGCGGAGCCGGCGTCGTTGAAGCCCGCGCTGGACGGGGTGCGCTCGCTGTTTCTTGTGTCGCGTCTGGGCTCGGACGCCGACATCCTCGAAGCTGCCCGGCAGGCGGGTGTGGAGCATGTCGTGCTGGTGTCGTCGATTACCGTCCAGACCCACCCCCGCCTCGGCCCTGCCGGCGAGAACCTGGCGGTGGAGCAACTGCTCAAGGCAAGCGGCATGGCCTGGACGATTCTGCGGCCGACGCAGTTCGCCTCGAACGCCCTCATGTGGGCGGCTTCCATCCGTGGCCACGAGACCGTACGCGCGCCGTACGCGGACACCGCACTGCCAACCATCCACCCTGCGGACATCGCGTCGGTGGCGCGGGTGGCACTTACCGAGCCCGGCCACCAGGGGCACACGTATGCCTTGACCGGTCCGGAGCCGGTGACCGCCCGGCAGCAGGTCGAGGCCATCGCGACAGCCCTAGGCCGAGAGGTTCCCTTCGCCGAGATCAGCCGCCAGGAGGCCCACGCACAGATGGCGACGGTCTTCGGGACAGAGGCCGCGGACGCGGTGCTCGACGTCACAGGCGGAGACGTGAACGACGAGTTGCTGATGGTGCGCGACACGGTTTCACAGGTCACTGGAACGCCGGCCCGCCCGTTTCAGCAGTGGGCTTCGGAGAACGCCAACGCCTTCCACTGAATCGCCTGAGCCTCAGTACGTTGATCCGTGCTCGGCCTGCGCCGGGGGGCGCGACGTGCGGCGCAGGTGGACCAAGGTGACCAGTATCCGGGTTATCCGCGGGCGGCGTCCCAGACCGCGCTGGTCCCGAAGTAGGAGTCGTACAGTTCCTGGACTTCGAGAAGGCTCTCCGGCGGCACCTTGCCGTAGCGGATGCGGTCGAGATGGCGGAAGTACTCGAAGCGCTCCACCCCGGGCGTGATGATGACGAGCATGTCCGCAATCTCGCCGGGCGCGGCGGCAAAGGCATGCTGCGTGCCGGGCGGTACGACGACCACGTCTCCGCGCTCCGCGGTAACTACTTGATCGCCGGACAGTAGCTGGGCGGTGCCATCGAGGACATAGAACATCTCGGCGGACTTGCCGTGGTGGTGCGGACGGGCGCCGTTCGCGCCCTTGCCGAGGGTGACACGCATGCTGGAGAGCGCGCCGCCCGTGGCGGGGCTGTCGACGAGCAGCTGGTTGGTCACCGGGCCACCCACGCCTGTCAATTCGGCGTCAGCAGCGCGTACGACGACGGTTTCGTCGAAGTCGGGGATGAAGAGAGACATCGCTTGCTCCTGAAATGTTGATCACGCCGAAACGTACGTCAGGCGCCAGGCCGAAGGCCACAGCGGCTTCTGCCGGACAGTGCTCACCAGCCGAACGGTCAGGACAGCATGCCCCGGTTTCCATGGCCGGCAACGCTGTAAGACCCGGCTCCAACACCAGTTCACCGCAGCCTCGATCAACCTCTCCCGCCTCGATGCCTGGACCGCGGACAGGCCCGGGCCCGCACCCGGACCTCCCACCTGGCAGCACTTCGTCCCGCCGGATGAATCCGACGGGACGAAGTGTTCAAGCCCCGAATTCGCCAACAGCGGCCGTCGGGTGCGGTCGCGGGGGCTCCGTGGGGTTACGCGGTGCGGGTGGGCGTCACACCCCGGCCGGCTCCGGGGTCCGGTCGGCGTCCGCGGGGGCCGCGGTACCGCCGTCCGTCCCGGCCCGCTTGGCCGCCTTCTTCTTCGCCCGGCGCTCCTTGCGGAGCTCGATGATCGCGTAGAGCGTCGGGACGAGGAGGAGGGTGAGCAGGGTGGAGGTGATCAGGCCGCCGATCACGACCACGGCCAGCGGCTGGGAGATGAAGCCGCCGTCGCCGGTGATGGACAGCGCCATCGGCAGCAGCGCCATGATCGTGGCCAGGGCGGTCATCAGGATCGGGCGGAGGCGGTGCCGGCCGCCCTCGATGACCGCTTCGACGACGCCGTAGCCCTGTGCCCGGTACTGGTTGATCAGGTCGATCAGCACGATGGCGTTGGTGACCACGATGCCGATCAACATCAGCATGCCGATCATGGCCGGGACGCCCATCGGGGTGCCGGTGGCGACCAGCAGGCCGATCGCGCCGGTCGCCGCGAACGGGATGGAGATGAGGAGGATCAGCGGCTGGACGATGGAGCGGAAGGTGCCCACCAGCAGCAGGAAGACGATCGCGATGGCCGCCAGCATGGCCAGGCCGAGGTTGCCGAACGCATCGGACTGGTCCTGGGAGACGCCGCCGACGGTGGCGGTGGCGCCGGCCGGCAGCTTCAGCGAGTTGATCTTGCTCTGGAGCTTGGTGGAGATCGCGCCGGTGTTGTCGCCGGTCGGCTTGCCGCTGACGGTCGCCGAGCGGGCACCGTCGATCCGGGTCATCTGGACCGGGCCGGCCACGGTCTTGACGGTGGCGAGGTCACCGAGCCGGGCCATCCCGGACGGGGTCGGCAGCGGCAGGTCCTTCAACTGGGCCTCGGTGGTGGCCGGGTGGGCCGACTTGATCACCACGTCGCGCTCGGTGTCGTCGAGCACGGCCTTGCCGCTGGGGGTGCCGTTGACCGCCTGGGCGACGGCCTGGCCGAGCGTGGCCTGGGTGTAACCGGCCGCGGCGGCCTTCTCGTTGGGCGTCACGGAGATCCGCGGCACGCTCTGCGACAGGTCGCTCTGGACGTCGGTGACGTGGTCCAGGCTCGCGACGGCCTTCCGGACCTGCTCGCTGGCCTGCGCCAGGACGTCGGCGTCGCCGGCCTTGACGACGACGCTGAGGTTCTGGTTGCCGAAGCCGCCGCCGCCCGAGGAGACGGAGGCGTCGCCGGCGGCCGGGCCGAGCTTGGCCAGCTCGGCACGGAGGTCCTCGGTGACCTTGTCGGAGTCGGCGGAGCTCTTGAGCTTGACCTGGTAGCTGGCCTGGTTGGCGGCGGAGCCGCCGCCGAAGGCCGCCATCATCCCGGAGGAACCGACGGTGACCTGGTAGTCCTGCACGTCCTTGTCGGCCGCGAGCACCTTCTCGACCCGCTTGGCCTGCGCGTCGGCCGCGCTCAGGCTGGTGCCCGGCTTCAGCTCCTGCTTGATGCTCAGGGTGTCCTGCTTGCCCTGGTCGAAGAAGGTGGTCTTGACCAGCGGGGCCATGCCGAAGGTACCGAGGAGGACCACCACGGCGATCAGCAGGCTGATCGCGCGACGGCGGGTGGCGAACCGCAGCACCGGGACGTAGAGCCGCTGCAACGCGCTGCGGGCCTCCTTCTCCTCGGCCTTGCGGCGCAGTTCCTCGGGGTCGGCGCCCTCCGGGAGCTGCGGGGCGCGCAGGAACCAGTACGACAGGACCGGCACCACGGTCAGCGAGACCAGCAGCGAGGACAGCAGGGCGACGGTGACGGTGATGGAGAAGGAACCGAAGAGGGCGCCGACCATCCCGCCGACCACACCGATCGGGAGGAAGACCGCGACGGTGGTGAGGGTGGAGGAGGTGATCGCGCCGGAGACCTCCTTGACGGCGGTGAGGATGGCCTCGCGGCGCTCCTCGCCGTAGCCGAGGTGCCGCTTGATGTTCTCCAGGACGACGATCGAGTCGTCGACGACGCGGCCGATGGCGATGGTCAGCGCGCCGAGGGTGAGCATGTTGAGGGAGAGGTTCCCGGTCCACAGCACGATCAGCGTGATGACCACGGACAGCGGGATGGAGACCGCGGTGACCAGGGTCGAGCGCAGGCTCAGCAGGAAGACCAGGATCACGATCACGGCCATGGCCAGGCCGAGCAGGCCCTCGGTGGTCAGCGACTCGATGGACTTGGAGACCTGCGGGCCCTGGTCGGAGGCGACGGTGACGCTCGCGCCGGCGCCCAGGTCCTTGCGGATGCCGTCCAGCTTGCCCTTGACGGCGTCGGAGATGGCGACCGCGCTGCCGTCCTGGTTCATCGTCACGGTGACCGAGAGGCTGGGCTTGCCGTCGGTGCGGGTGATCGAGGTCGGGGTGGCCGACGCCTCCTTGACGGTGGCCACGTCGCCGAGCCGGACCGGCTTGCCGCCCTGGCCGCCGCCCATCGGGCCGGCCGCCGGGGTGACCATCAGGTCCCTGATCTGCGCAACCGAGGTGAATCCGGCGCCGACCTGCACGGTCTTGCTACGGCCGTCCTCGGAGAAGGCACCGGCCGGCACCGACGTGCCGTTGGCCTGGAGCGCCTGGCCGAGCGCGGCGGAGTTCAGGCCCGCGGCGGCCATCTTCGCCTGGTCCGGGGTGACCGCGACGATCCGGTCCTGCACGCCGCCGACGTTGACCTGGCCGACGCCGTCGATGTTCTTCAGGTCCGGGACGACGCTGCGGTTCAGCTGGTCGGCGAGGGTCTGCTGGTCCTTCGTCGTGGAGGAGACGGCGAGGACGACGGTGGGCAGGTCGTCCGTGCCGCCGGAGACCACCTGCGGGTCCACGTCCTTGGGCAGCTTGGCCCGGGCCCGGTTGACGGCCTGCTGGACGTCGGCGACGAGGGTCTTGGAGTCGTTGCCGTAGTCGAACTGCGCCATGATGACGCCGGAGCCCTCGCTCGACGTCGAGGTGACGCTCTTGATGCCGTTGACCGCCTGGATGCCGTTCTCCAGCGGCTCGACCACCTGCTTCTCGACGACATCGGGCGAGGCGCCCTGGTACGGGGCGATCACGGAGACCATCGGCAGGTCGATGGACGGCAGGAGCTGCTGCTTGAGCTGCGGGATCGCGATGGCGCCGAAAGCGATCGCCACGATCGACATCAGCGCTATCAGGCCCCGTTGTACGAGGCTGATTCGGGACAGCCAGGACATGGGTAGGGGTCTCTCTCTTCGGTTCAGAAAAGCGGGTACCGGGGGCGGGGAACGGCGGCGGGAGCCGTGTTCGGGCCCGGCGGGAGGGCCGACACCGGCCCACTTACACCCTCCGCCATGGCCAGGCCGGTTTTCCTCGCTCGCAGGTCGGTTTCCGGCCGCCGCCCGTACCGCGTTCGGAGTACGGGGGGCTCCACCCGTCCTGCACCCCTGGGCGTACGGGCCCGGCCCGCGCTCAGTGCGCCCGCGGGCGGACCAGTCCCGACTCGTAGGCGATGACCACCAGTTGGGCCCGGTCGCGGGCGCCGAGCTTGGCCATCGCGCGGTTGACGTGCGTCTTGACGGTGAGCGGGCTGACGTCCAGCTGCTCGGCGATCTCGTCGTTGGACAGTCCGCCGGCCACCAGAACCAGCACCTCGCGCTCCCGGCCGGTGAGCGTGGCCAGCCGCTCGGTGCCCGCGCCGCCGCGCCGGTCCCCGTCCGCGCCGTCGCCCTGTGCGAGGAACCGGGCGATCAGGCCCTTGGTCGCGGCGGGCGAGAGCAGCGCCTCCCCGCCGGCCGCGATCCGGATCGCGTGCAGCAACTCGTCCGGCTCGGCGCCCTTGCCGAGGAAGCCGCTGGCGCCGGCCCGCAGCGACTGCACGACGTAGTCGTCGACCTCGAAGGTGGTGAGGATGACCACCCGGACACCGACCAGTTCCGGGTCCTGGCTGATCAGGCGGGTGGCGGCCAGGCCGTCGGTGCCGGGCATCCGGATGTCCATCAGGACGACGTCGGGGCGCTCGGTGCGGGCCAGCTCGTACGCCTGCGCCCCGTCGGACGCCTCGCCCACCACCTGCATGTCCGGCTCGGAGTCGACCAGGATGCGGAACGCGCTGCGCAGCAGCGTCTGGTCGTCGGCCAGCAGCACTTTGATGGTCATCCGCGTCGCCCTCGCGCTCATGTCGTCCCGCCGGTACGCGCGCCGCCCAGCGGCAGGGTGACCCGCACCTGGAAGCCACCCACCGCGCGGGGGCCGGTGACGACCGTGCCGCGCAGCGCCTGGACGCGTTCGCGCATCCCGATCAGACCATGGCCGCCGCCGGCCTCCGGCACGGCCCCCGCCCCCGGGGCGGCCGAGGCGTGCGATCCGGCGCCGCGGCCGTCGTCCTGGACGGTCACGGTCAGTGCGCCCTCGGTGCGGATGATCCGCACCGCGGCGCGGGCGCCGTCGCCGGCGTGCTTGTGGACGTTGGTCAGCGCTTCCTGGACGACCCGGTAGGCGGTCAGGTCCACCGAGGCGGGCAGCGCGGGCTGCGGTGCGGGCGGCAGTTCCAGGGCGACCGGCAGGCCGGCCCGGACGAATCCGTCGATCAGCTGGTCCAGGACGCCGAGGCCGGGCGCCGGCTCGGTGGGCGCCCTCGGGTCGTCGGACTGGCGCAGCAGCCCGACCGTGGCGCGCAGCTCCTCCAGCGCCGACCGGGACGCCTCCCGGACGTGCGCCAGAGCTTGTTTGGCCTGATCGGGGCGGTTGTCCATGACGTGTGAGGCGACCCCGGCCTGCACGTTGACCAGGGCGATGTGGTGGGCGACCACGTCGTGCAGTTCGCGGGCGATGCGCAACCGCTCCTCGGCGACCCGGCGGCCGGCCTCCTCCTCACGGGTGCGCTCGGCGCGTTCGGCCCGCTCGCGGATGGCGTCCACGTAGGCCCGGCGGCTGCGGACCGCGTCGCCGGCGGCCGCCGCCATCCCGGTCCAGGCGAGGATCGCCACGTTCTCCTGGGCGTACCAGGCGCGGTGCCCGAAGAACATCGCGGCGGCTGTCAGCACCACGCAGGTGAGCGCGCCGATCCGCCAGGTGGTGGGCCGGTCGGTGCGGGAGGCCACGGTGAACAGGGCGATCACCGCCGCGCCGGCGACCGGGGCGCGCGGGGCGCTGGACTGGGCGACCAGTTCGACGATGGTCAGCGCGCCGGTCACGGCCAGCACCGTGCGGGGCAGCCGGCGGCGCAGCATCAGCGCGCCGCAGGCGAGGGCGGCCAGCACCACCGTGGTGGCGGTGAGCTCGTGGGCGGCGAACCGGGGCAGGTGCGTGCCGTGCGGGCCGTGCGGCCCGGCCACCGCCCCGCACAGGATCGCCACGAACGCCACCGCCGCGACGGCGGCGTCGAACGCGAGCTGGTGCGTCCGGTGCCACTGGCGGAGCCGGGCGACGCGGGTCGCGTCCTGGGCTGCAACGGGGACTGTCACGGGAGGCAACGGTAGCGCCCCGGTCCCCTCAAGGGGCCGGGGCGCTGTCCGTAGTGCGCTGGGGTGCGGTGTGCCGGCGGGCTCAGCCCGGGATCAGACCGTCGTCGCTGAGCATCTCCCGGACCTCTTCCAGACTGGCGTCCGGGGCGGGCAGGATCAGCTCGGAGGGTTCCAGGGCGTCGTCAGGCAACGGGGTGCCGAGGCGGCGGACGGAGTCCAGCAGGGCACCGAGGGTGCGGCGGAACCCGGCTTCGTCGCCGCTCTCCATCTCGGCGAGCAGTTCGTCGTCCAGCTTGTTGAGCTCGATGAAGTGGGCGTCATCCAGCTTCACCTGGCCCTCCCCCATGATCCGTACGATCACGACGGTCTCCCTTGTTCCGACTTCTTCCGATCGGGCGGGGTCGCGGCGTCGGCGTCGGACCGCACCGTGCGGAGCGGTCCGGCGCCGTCGGTCACTGCTTGTCGAGACGCGGGTGCTGCTGCTGCGGGGCCTGCTGGGCGGCACCGCCCTGGCCACCCTCGATGGCCTGCTGCTGGGCGGACGGGCCGCCCGCCAGCTCGGCCTTCATCCGCTGCAACTCCAGCTCGACGTCGCTGCCGCCGGAGAGCCGGTCGAGCTCGGCAGTGATGTCGTCCTTGGCCATACCGGTCGGATCGTCCAGCGCGCCGGAGGCCATCAGTTCGTCGATGGCACCGGCCCGGGCCTGGAGCTGCGCGGTGCGGTCCTCGGCCCGCTGGATCGCCAGACCGACGTCGCCCATCTCCTCGGAGATGCCGGAGAACGCCTCACCGATCCGGGTCTGCGCCTGGGCGGCCGTGTACGTGGCCTTGATCGTCTCCTTCTTCGTACGGAAGGCGTCGACCTTGGCCTGGAGCCGCTGCGCGGCCAGCGTGAGCTTCTCCTCCTCGCCCTGGAGCGTCTGGTGCTGCGTCTCCAGGTCGGTGACCTGCTGCTGCAACGCGCTGCGCCGGGTCAGCGCCTCGCGGGCCAGGTCCTCGCGGCCGAGCGCCAGCGCCTTGCGGCCCTGGTCCTCCAGCTTGGTGGACTGGCCCTGGAGCTGGTTGAGCTGTAGCTCCAGGCGCTTGCGGGAGGTCGCCACGTCGGCGACGCCGCGGCGTACCTTCTGCAGCAGTTCGAGCTGCTTCTGGTACGAGTAGTCGAGGGTCTCGCGCGGGTCTTCAGCCCGGTCAAGGGCCTTGTTGGCCTTCGCGCGGAAGATCATCCCCATCCGCTTCATGACACCATCGCTCATGGGCCTCGCGCGCCCCCTTCTGGCCGACTTGCATCGGGCTTAGGCTCCAGCACATCTACAGACCCCACAGTACGGGCCTTGGTTCCATTACCGCACTGTTCGGGCCCGGATGCGCTCCTCCTCCAGGACGATCAGACCGTCCGGCTTCTCCAGCCCAGGGAGTAGAGCGGCCCCGAAGTACTGCCGGACCGCCCGGTCTGTCCGCATGTGCCCCCGCGGTATGGCCGGTGCCGTTGCCGGATCGTTCCCCGTCGACCCATGGCTCATTCCCGGCAAGCACGTACTCTTGGGTGTTGTGTTCCGAAGCCGTTCGAAGGATGAGCAGGCCGCAGCCGCCAAGGTGACCGCGTCCCAGCCCCAGCAGCCCCGCGACCCGCAGGCCCCCAAAGGCCGCCCGACGCCCAAGCGCAGCGACTCCCAGTCGCAGCGCCGCACCCGTGCGCAGACACCGAGCAACCGCAAGGACGCCGCGAAGGCGCAGCGGGAGGCCCGCCGCGCCGACATGGCCCGCCAGCGCGAGGCCCTGGCCAACGGCGACGAGCGCTACCTCCCGGTGCGTGACAAGGGACCGGTGCGTCGTTTCGCCCGGGACTACGTCGACTCCCGGTGGTGCGCGGCGGAGTTCTTCCTGCCGGTGGCCGTGCTGATCCTGGTGCTGACCATGATCCGGGTCCCGCAGATGCAGAACCTCGCACTGCTGCTGTGGCTGGTGATCATCGTGTTGATCGTGCTGGACTCGGTGGTGATCTGGGTCCGGCTGGGCAAGCGACTCCAGGAGCGCTTCCCCAAGGAGAACGTCAAGGGCGCCCGCGCCTACGCCGTGATGCGCACGCTCCAGATGCGCCGGCTGCGGCTGCCGAAGCCGCAGGTCAAGCGCGGCCAGCGGCCCTGAGCCCGGACGGCTTACGGACGGGGGCCGGCGGCGCCGGCCCCCGCCGCGCCTCACTCCTCGTCGGCGTGCAGGCTCATCGGCCCGGCGTAGATCTCCGTGCTGTCCTCGAACAGCCGGACCTGGTCGACGCCGCCGTCGCGGAGGTCGCGCCACTGCTCCCCGACCCAGGACTCGGCGTCCCCCTGGGTCGTGAACTCCTCCGGTTCCACGGTGGGCACCGCCTCCGAACCGTCCGCCTTCTCGAACCGCCACGTCCACGCCATGTGCGCCTCCTGGAGTCCCACCGGGTCCGCCGGGTCCGCCGATCCCGCTTGCGTACGCCGGGGACCCGCCGTACGCCGTGCCTGCGGATCGTGCTTGCCCGCTTGATCGGAAGCCTAACGGCCGTGTCGAGGGGTGCCCCGGCCCGCTCCGGAAGCCCGGGCGGCGGTGCCACCGGGCGCCCCGCCGCGCTGGTGCAGGCCGGACGCGAGAGACTTACCCGGGTGGACCTGACTCTTCTCGGCACCGGGGCCCCGCAGGGGCTGCCGCGCCCCGACTGTCCGTGCGCCGCCTGCGCGACCGCGGTCGGCGACGCGGCACGCGCGGCGACCGCCCTGCTCATCGACGGCGCGCTGTTGATCGACCTGACCCCGGGCCCGGCGTTCGCCGCCGCCCGCGCCGGCCGGTCACTGGCCGGGGTCCGCCAGGTCCTGCTCTCCCATCCGCACGACGGGCCGGCGCTGGAGGTGCCGGCGGGGCTGCCGCAGCCGGGCCGGGTCGCCGACGGGCGGGAGCTCGCGCTGCTGGACGGGCACCGGGTGCGGGCGGTCGCGGTGGACGTCCCCGGCACCGGCTACGAGGTCACCGGCGGCGACGGCGAGCGGCTGCTCTACCTGCCGCCGGGCGCGGCACCCGCCGGGCTGGCCGAGACCCACGGCGGCCCCGGCAACGGGTCCGCGGCACCGGGCGGCCCCGGACCGTACGACCTGGTGCTGCTGGACGTGGTGGCGCGGCCGGACGCGCTGGCCCGGCTGCGGGCGAGCGGCGCGGTGGACGCGGCGACCGACGTGGTCGCGGTGCACCTGGACCACACCGTGCCGCCCGGGCCCGAACTCCACCGCCGGCTGGCGGCGCTGGGCGCCCGCGCGGTGCCGGACGGCGCCTCCCTGGTGGTCGGCGAGTACCACGCGGTGCCCGACCTCCCGCGCCGGACGCTGGTGCTGGGCGGGGCGCGCAGCGGTAAGTCGGTGGAGGCCGAGCAGCGGCTGCTGGCGTTCCCCGAGGTGGTGTACGTGGCCACCGGCGGCACCCGGGAGGGGGACGAGGACTGGGCGCAGCGGGTGGCGCTGCACCGCGAGCGGCGCCCGGCGGGCTGGCGGACCGTCGAGACCTGTGACCTGGTGCCGCTGCTGGCGGAGCCCGCGACCGCGCCGCCGCTGCTCATCGACTGCCTGGCGCTGTGGCTGACGCACGCCATGGACGAGGCCGGGGCGTGGGACGACGCGACCTGGGAGGCGGGCGGCCGGCGGGCGCTGCGGGAGCGCTGCGACGCGCTGGTGACGGCCGTGCGGGAGACCCGGCGGCGGGTGGTGGCGGTGAGCAACGAGGTCGGTTCGGGGGTGGTCCCGGCGACCCCGGCGGGCCGCCGTTTCCGCGACGAACTCGGCCGGCTGAACGCCGCGTTCGGTACCGAGTGCGAGCAGCTGCTGTGGGTGGTCGCGGGCCAGGCGCTTGCGCTGCGCGGCTGACGGCGGCCCGGCGCGGCCCGTGTCCGCTTGCCCGGGGGCACCGCGGCGGGTGCGCTGGGAAGGTGACCGAACTCTCCCGTCATGACGGGTATCCCTTCCTTTTGCCGCTGCCACCCGCCGGGTGCCCCGGTCCGGGCGGTCCCGGCGAGCTGAGCGCCACCGCCGAGGCGGCCGTCCGCGGCTATCTGGCGCGCCGGCCGGACGCCACCGTGGTGGTGCTCGGCGAGGGCCTGGGAACCGGCTTCCGGCGACTGGACAACGGGCGGCTGACCTGGCTTTCGGTGCTGCCGCCCGGGGACGCGGCGGCCCGCCGGCTGCTCCTGCCGGACGGCCCCCGCTGGCGCACCGTGGGCCGCCCGGGACCCGGCGCCGACTGGCCGGCGCTGGTGGACACACCGGAGCGCGGGGTGGTCGTGGCGGTGCCCGGGACGCCCGCGGGTCTGTCGGCGGGCGCGGTGCGGGAGCTGGTGACGGTGTGTGCGGTGCGGTTCCCCGGCGGGGCGCTGGTGGTGGACGCGCTGCCCCGATGGGCGGCGGCGGTGGCCCGGTCGGCCCGTCGCCACCCGGCCGTCGCCGCGGTGCGCGCCCTCCCCCTGTCGGTGGGCCGCCCGCCGGCCGGCCGGTCCCGTCGGTGGCGGCGGTGGCCGTTGCGGACGGTGGTGTGCGAGGTGCGGTTCGCGGCCCGGGGCGCCGCCTGACGAGCCGTCGGCGGTGTCGGCCGGGGCCCGTAGCGCGCCCGTCGCCGCGCCGTTGCCGGTAATCTGCGCCCAATGAGCGCCCTGAACCTCGATGACTTCTCCCAACTGATCGAGCGCCCCGACGGCGACGTGCGCCGTGCCGCCGAGGATCGGCGGGCCCGGACGGCCGTGCCGCCCGGCGCCCTGGGACGGCTGGACGACCTGGGCGGGTGGCTGGCCGCCGTACAGCAGCGGGTGCCGGTGCGGCCCGTCGAGCGGCCGCGGGTGCTGCTGTTCGCCGGCGACCACGGCGTGGCGCAGCTGGGCGTCTCGGCCCGGCCGGCCGGTGGCGCCAAGGACCTGGTGCGGGCCGTCCTGGACGGGGCGAGCCCGACGGCCGTGCTGGCGCGCGACGCCGGGGTGCCGGTGCGGGTGGTGGACATGGCGGTGGACTGCGATCCGGCGGAGCTGCCGGACGAGGTCACCCGGCACCGCGTCCGCCGGGGTTCGGGGCGGATCGACGTCGAGGACGCGCTGACCGCCGAGGAGGCCGAGGCGGCGTTCCGGGCCGGTATGGCGGTTGCCGACGAGGAGGCGGACGCCGGCACCGACCTGGTCGTCCTGGGCGATCTGAGCGTGGGCGGCACCACCGCCGCGGGCACCTTGATCGCCGCGCTGTGCGGGACGGACGCCTCGGTCGTCACCGGGCGGGGCGGCCGGCCGATCGACGATCTGGCCTGGATGCGCAAGTGCGCCGCGATCCGGGACGCGTTGCGCCGGGCCCGGCCGGTCCTGGGCGACCAGTTGGCGCTGCTGGCGACCGTCGGCGGCGCCGACCTGACCGCGACCACCGGCTTCCTGCTCCAGAGTGCGGTGCGCCGTACCCCGGTGATCCTGGACGGCGTGGTGTCCGCGGCCTGTGCCCTGGTGGCGCAGCGGGCGGCGTTCCGGGCGCCGGACTGGTGGGTGGCCGGGCAGGCGAGCGGGGAACCGGCGCAGGCCAAGGCGCTGGACCGGATCGCACTCAACCCTCTGCTCGATCACGGCGTCACAGCGGGCGAGGGGACCGGGGCCCTGCTGGCCCTGCCGTTGGTACGGGCGGCGGCCGCCCTGGCCGCGGAGCTTCCGGTGCACGACTGATCCACCGGACGCGCCCGCGCACCGCCCGCCCGTGACCGCACCACACCGGTCCGGCGACGGCTCCCCATAAGATCGCGTTTTGCACGTTTTTATCGGGAGACATCGCTTTGAGTCCGGAGGAAGAGCGCCCCCACGGCCGATGGGCGCGGCGCGGCGCCGCGTTCGGGATCTGGTACCTGCGCACCGTCGCCTTCATCAACGTCCTCGGGGCGGTGTGGGTGTCGTTCGGCAACGACATCCGGCGCCACAACGCCGCGGACTTCTTCACGCCGTACCTGCTCACCGCGGGGTTCGCCTCGGGCGCCTTCTCGCTGTTCCTGGCGGTGACGCTGCGGCGCCGGAAGCGGGCGGCGTGGATCCTGAACCTGGTGCTGTCCGGGCTGTTCCTGCTGCTGGTGGCCGTGGTGATGGTGCTCGCCCCGGAGTACCGGGCGCATCCGCAGAACTGGCTTTCGCTGGCGCTGACGCTGCTGTTCACGGCGTCCCTTGTGGCCGGGCGGCGGGAGTTCTACGCCAAGGGCGACCGGGCCAACCCCAAGCTGGCGGCGCTGACCGCGGGCGGCGGGCTGCTGGTCGCCTCCCTGCTGGCGGCGCTGCTGGTGACGGTCACCAACGACGCCCCGGGCGCCTCGACGTTCGGTGAGCGCTGGCGGTACGGCCTGCTGCGGCTGGTGTCGCTGGCCGCCGACGACCGCGGGTTCCCCGGGATCGCCACCCCGAACTGGGTCAACGGCACGATCAACGTGCTCAGCGCGGCGCTGCTGGTGGCGGTGTTGTGGGCGGCGTTCCGGTCGGTGCGGAGCACTGATCCGATCACCGCGGAGGACGAGGAGCGGTTGCGGGGGCTGCTGGCGCGGCACGGTGACCGGGATTCGCTGGGGTATTTCGCGCTGCGGCGGGACAAGAGTGCGGTGTTCTCGCCCAGTGGGAAGGCTGCGGTGACGTACCGGGTGGTGGGTGGGGTGTCGTTGGCGTCCGCCGATCCGTTGGGCGATCCGGAGGCGTGGCCGGGGGCGATCGAGCGGTGGTTGGCCGAGGCCCGGGAGCACGGCTGGGCGCCGGCGGTGATGGGCGCGAGCGAGGAGGGCGGCACGATCTACGCCCGGCACGGGCTGGACGCGTGGGAGTTGGGCGACGAGGCGATCGTCGAATGCGCGGAGTTCACGTTGGCCGGCCGGGCCATGCGTACCGTGCGGCAGGCGTACCACCGCATCGAGCGGGCCGGCCACACCGTGCGGATCCGGCGGCACGAGGACATCCCCGCGCAGGAGATGGCGCGTCTGGTGCGGCTGGCGGACGACTGGCGCGACGGCGACACCGAGCGGGGCTTCTCGATGGCGCTGGGCCGGCTGGGCGACCCCGCGGACGGCCGGTGCGTGATGCTCGAATGCACCGATGCCGAGGGCGAGTTGCGGGCCCTGTTGAGCTTCGTGCCCTGGGGGGCGAAGGGGCTGTCGCTGGATCTGATGCGGCGGGACCGGGATTCGGACAACGGGCTCATGGAGTTCATGGTGCTGGAGCTGATCCAGCGGGCGGGCGAGGTGGGGATCACTCAGCTCTCGCTCAACTTCGCGATGTTCCGCTCCGTCTTCGAACGGGGATCGCGGCTCGGCGCGGGCCCGGTGCTACGCCTGTGGCGCTCGTTGCTCGGCTTCTTCTCCCGGTGGTGGCAAATCGAATCGCTCTATCGCGCCAACGCGAAATACCGACCCGTCTGGGAACCCCGGTACATGCTCTTCGAGAAGAGCACCGATGTACTGCGGATCGGCATCGCCGCGGCCCGCGCCGAAGGCTTCCTCGAAGCGCCAGGTCTGCCGAAGTGGCTGAACCGCAAGCATTTGGAGCACGGGAGATGAGCGAGCCCGGGGGGAGACGGGGGACGGTGCCCGCCCTGCGGCGCGCCGCGCGTACCGAGTGGGGCCCGCTCCTGCGGACCGTGTGGCCGACGCTGGTGGGACGCCGGCTCCGGGCGATCCCGCTGACCCTGTTCGCGGTGTGCCTGACGCTGACCTTCCACTTCGTGCAGAACCAGTCCTGGGGCTACCGGCCCGTCCAGGACATCGGCTCGGTGCAGGCGTACGAGCACCTGTGGTTGGCGCTGCTGCGGACCCCGCTGTCGCTGTTCGTGCCGGCGCTGGACCTGCCGGTGTGGGGCGCGCTGGTGCAGATCCTGGTGGTGTTCGGGATCGCCGAGATCTGCCTCGGCCGGTGGCAGACGCTGCTGGTCGCCTACGCGGCCACGCTCGCCGGGACGATGTACGCCCGGATCGGCCTGTGGCTCGGCCCGGACAGCCCGATCGGGCTGTCGGACGTCGACAAGTTCGTGGTCGACACCGGCCCGTCGGCGGCGGTGGTCGGCCTGGCGGTGGTCGTCTGCTGGCGCTACCGGGCCCGCTTCACCTGCGTCGGGGTGGTCGTCGCGATGCTCGTCGAGGTGGCGTTCATCAAGAACAACCTGGCGGGCAAGGAGCACGTCGCGGCGTTGCTGGTGGTGTTGGTGCTGTGCGTGGTGTGGGACTGGTGGCGGCCGCGGAAGCCGTGGGACGTCCAGTACGCCCGGGGCCGGGACCGGCACCGGCCCTGGTGAGCGGCCCGGGCGGGCGCGTCCGCCGCGCGGCCGCCCCGGGTACCCTGCCGCGGTGACCGACACCGCACCCGTACCTCCCTCCCCTGACTCCCCCGGCTCCCCCGGCTCCCCCTTGCACGGTCTCCGGTTCGCGTTCGGCACGTTGACCGTGCTGCCGGTGCGGGTGACCCGCTGGGACCGGGCCGCGGCCCGCGGCGGGATGCTGTGCGCGCCGGTGGCCGGGCTGGTGGTCGGGCTGTGCGCGGCGGCGCTCGGCGGGGCGCTGTTGCTGCTGGGCGGCGGGCCGCTGCTGGCCGCGATCGGCAGTGCCGTGGTGCCGGCGGTGCTCACCCGCGGTCTGCACTTGGACGGGCTCGCGGACACCGCCGACGGCCTGGGCAGCGGCAAACCGGCCGAAGAGGCGCTGCGCATCATGAAGCAGTCCGACATCGGGCCGTTCGGCGTCATCACCCTGCTGTTCGCGCTGCTCGCCCAGGTGGCCGCGCTGTCCGGGCTGTATGCGGCGGGCTGGGCGGCCGGCGCGGTCGGGGCAGTGGTGGCGGCGGTCACCGCCCGCGGCGCACTGACCCTGGCCTCCCGGGCGGGGGTGCCGGCGGCCCGTCCGGAGGGGCTGGGCGCGGCGGTCGCCGGAACCGTTCCGGTGCCGGCGGCGGTGGGGTGCGCGGCGCTGGTGGCGGCCGGCTGTGCGGCGTTCGGCTCCGGGGCCGGCGGACCGTACGGGGCACTGCACGCGGGGCTGGCCGCGCTGCTGGGGCTGGCGGCCGGGGAACTGCTGCTGCGGCACTGCCGGCGGCGGTTCGGCGGGGTGACCGGTGATGTCTTCGGCGCCCTCGCGGAGAGCGCCGGACTCACCGCGCTGGTACTGCTCACCCTCGGCTGAACATCCGACGGAACCGACAACTCGGCAATATGGCGGGATAGTTGACGCATCCGCCCGGTGTCGGCCGACGCCTCCTCAGGTCCCGGTGCCGTAACCGGCCGGGCCAGGAGGCGCCGCCGAGCGTAGGCTCGGCCGCAGCAGCGCGTACGCGCGAAACGGATTCCCCGGACGGAACAGGATTTTCATCACCGTGACTGCACTGACCCTCAGTACTTCTTCCGCCGCAACGGTGCGCGCGGATGCCGTCGTCGTCGGCGTGGCCAAGGGCGCCAAGGGCGTCGTGGTGGCCCCCGGCGCCGAGGCCGTGGACAAGGCGTTCGGCGGCAAGCTCGCCGCCGTGCTGGAGACCCTCGGCGCGAGTGGTGCCGAGGGCGAGGTGACCAAGCTGCCCGCAGCCGACGGCATCAAGGCGCCGGTCGTGCTGGCGGTCGGCCTGGGCGACGCCCCGGCCAAGGACGACTCCTACGACCACGAAGCACTGCGCCGCGCGTCGGGCACCGCCGCCCGGGCGCTGGGCGGCGCCAAGAAGGCGGCCTTCGCGCTGCCGGTCGAGCACGCCGGGGCGGCCGCCGCGGTGGGCGAGGGCGCGCTGCTGGGCGCGTACACCTTCACCGCGTTCCGCAGCAACGGCGCGAACGGCAAGGGCGCCAAGGCCCGGAAGAACGACGCCAAGTCGGAGCCGCTGGGCGAGGCCACGGTCCTCGGCGGCAAGCCGCGGGACAAGGAGTTCAAGGCCGCCGCGGAGCGCGCCCAGGTGCTGGCCTCGGAGATCAACCGCGCCCGCGACCTGATCAACACGCCCTCCAACGCCCTGGACCCCAAGCAGTTCGCGGCCGAAGCGCAGGCCGCCGCCAAGGAGTTCGGCCTCACCGTCGAGGTGCTGGACGAGAAGGCGCTCAAGAAGGGCGGCTACGGCGGCCTGATGGGCGTCGGCCAGGGCTCGGAGGCGCCGCCGCGGCTGGTGCGGATCGCGCACACGCACGCCGACGCGGAGCGCACGCTGGCGCTGGTCGGCAAGGGCATCACCTACGACTCGGGCGGCATCTCGCTCAAGCCGGCCGGCCACAACGAGACCATGAAGTGCGACATGAGCGGTGCCGCCGCGGTGTTCGCCACGGTGGTCGCCGCCGCCCGGCTGGACCTCCCGGTGAACGTCACCGGCTGGCTGGCGCTCGCCGAGAACATGCCGTCCGGCTCCGCCACCCGCCCCGGTGACGTGCTGACCATGTACAGCGGCAAGACCGTCGAGGTGCTCAACACCGACGCCGAGGGCCGGCTCGTCCTGGCCGACGCGCTGACCCGGGCCTCGGAGGAGGCGCCGGACGCGATCGTCGACGTGGCGACGCTGACCGGGGCGATGGTGCTGGCGCTGGGCCACCGCCACTTCGGGATCATGGCGAACGACGACGCCTTCCGTACCTCGATCCACGAGATCGCCGAGGAGGTCGGCGAGGAGTCCTGGCCGATGCCGATGCCCGCCCACCTCCGCAAGGGCATGGACTCCCCGGTCGCCGACATCGCCAACATGGGCGAGCGGATGGGCGGCGGCCTGGTCGCCGGGCTCTTCCTGAAGGAGTTCATCGGCGAGGGCATCGCCTGGGCGCACCTGGACATCGCCGGCCCGGCCTTCCACGAGGGGGCGCCCTGGGGCTACACCCCCAAGGGCGGCACCGGCTCCTCGGTCCGCACCCTGCTGCGGCTGGCCGAGCGCACGGCCGAGGGCGACCTGGGCTGATCCGGCCGCTCGGTCCACCGTGCCGGCGACGGCCCCGGGTCTCGCCCGGGGCCGTCGGTACGCTTGCCGCATCGTGTTCGCCCTCGACGAAATCCTCCCACCCGTCACCCGCCACCACCCTTCCCAGGTGGCGCTTCGCGCCGCTGTACCTTTTCGTACACAGGCGCAACCCCGATGGGGCGGCTGATCGGCCGCCCGGAGCCCGGCCCCGCGTCCCGCCTTCGTTGAACAAGTGCGAAGATGGGTTCTCGGCAGGACAGGGCCCCCCTTACCAGGGCCGAGTTAAAGCGGCCGAACAACAGCCGCGGTCCGGTCATCGAAGACCGGCTCCGGCGCACCCATGCATGGAGGACGTGACGTGGCGAACGACGCCAGCACCGTTTTCGACCTAGTGATCCTCGGAGGCGGTAGCGGCGGTTACGCAGCTGCCCTGCGCGGGGCGCAGCTGGGCCTGGACGTCGCCCTGATCGAGAAGGGCAAGGTCGGCGGTACCTGCCTGCACAACGGCTGCATCCCCACGAAGGCTCTGCTGCACGCCGGTGAGATCGCGGACCAGGCTCGCGAAAGCGAGCAGTTCGGTGTCAAGGCCACTTTCGAGGGCATCGACATCGACGCGGTCCACAAGTACAAGGACGAGGTCATCTCGGGCCTGTACAAGGGCCTCCAGGGTCTGATCGCCTCCCGCAAGGTGACCTACATCGAGGGCGAGGGCCGGCTGTCCTCGCCGACCTCCGTCGCGGTCAACGGTCAGCAGGTCCAGGGCCGCCACGTCCTGCTCGCGACCGGCTCCGTGCCGAAGTCGCTCCCGGGCCTGGAGATCGACGGCAACCGCATCATCTCCTCCGACCACGCGCTGAAGCTCGACCGCGTCCCGAAGTCCGCGATCATCCTGGGCGGCGGCGTGATCGGCGTCGAGTTCGCCTCGGCGTGGAAGTCCTTCGGCACCGACGTCACCGTCATCGAGGGCCTCAAGCACCTCGTCCCGGTCGAGGACGAGAACAGCTCCAAGCTGCTGGAGCGGGCCTTCCGCAAGCGGGGCATCAAGTTCAACCTCGGCACCTTCTTCGACAAGGCCGAGTACACCGCCGACGGCGTCAAGGTCACCCTCGCCGACGGCAAGACCTTCGAGGCCGAGGTGCTGCTGGTCGCCATCGGCCGCGGCCCGGTCTCCGCCGGTCTGGGCTACGAGGACCAGGGCGTCGCGATGGACCGCGGCTACGTCCTGGTCGACGAGTACATGCAGACCAACGTGCCGACCATCTCGGCCGTCGGTGACCTCGTCCCGACCCTCCAGCTCGCGCACGTCGGCTTCGCCGAGGGCATGCTGGTGGCGGAGCGAGTGGCCGGCCAGAAGGTCGTCCCGATCGACTACGACGGCGTCCCGCGCGTCACGTACTGCCACCCCGAGGTCGCTTCGGTGGGCATCACCGAGGCCAAGGCCAAGGAGCTGTACGGCGCCGACAAGGTCGTGGCTCTGAAGTACAACCTTGCAGGCAACGGCAAGAGCAAGATCCTCAAGACCTCGGGCGAGATCAAGCTCGTCCAGGTCAAGGATGGTGCCGTGGTCGGCGTCCACATGGTCGGTGACCGTATGGGCGAGCAGGTCGGCGAGGCCCAGCTGGTCTACAACTGGGAGGCCCTGCCGGCCGAGGTTGCGCAGCTCATCCACGCGCACCCGACGCAGAACGAGGCGCTCGGCGAGGCCCACCTGGCCCTGGCCGGCAAGCCCCTCCACTCCCACGACTGACCCCCAGTCCCGGGCGCGACCACATCCGTACTTGCGATAGGAGCAACTGAAACCATGGCGGTTTCCGTAACCCTGCCGGCGCTCGGCGAGAGCGTCACCGAGGGCACCGTCACCCGCTGGCTGAAGGCCGAGGGCGAGCGCGTCGAGGCCGACGAGCCGCTGCTCGAGGTCTCCACCGACAAGGTTGACACCGAGATCCCGGCTCCGGCTTCCGGCGTGCTGGCCTCCATCAAGGTGGCCGAGGACGAGACCGTAGAGGTCGGCGCCGAGCTGGCCATCATCGACGACGGCACCGGCGCACCGTCCGGTGCGAGCACCGGCTCCACTGGAGCGGCTGCCGCCGCGCAGCCTGTAGCGGCGCCGGCCGCCGCCGAGGCTCCGGCCCCGGTCGCGCAGCCCGAGCCGGCTCCGGCCCCCGTGGCCGAGGCCCCCGCCGCCGCCCCCGCGGGCGCTGCCGAGGGCACTGACGTGGTCCTCCCGGCGCTCGGCGAGAGCGTCACCGAGGGCACCGTCACCCGCTGGCTGAAGGAGGTCGGCGAGGAGGTCTCGGAGGACGAGCCGCTTCTTGAGGTCTCCACCGACAAGGTCGACACCGAGATCCCGGCCCCGACCTCCGGCACCCTGCTGGAGATCCTCGTGGCCGAGGACGAGACCGCCGAGGTCGGCGCCAAGCTCGCGGTGATCGGCGTCAAGGGTGCGGCTCCGGCCGCTGCCCCGGCCCCGGCCGCCCCGGTCGCCGCCCCGGCGCCCGCTCCGGCCCCCGCGCCCGCCCCGGCGCCGGTCGCTGCTCCGGCTCCGGCCCCCGCGCCGACCCCGGCCCCCGCGCCGGCTCCGGCTCCGGCCCCGGTCGCCGCCCCCGTCACCCCCGCCCCGGCGGCCGGTGAGGCGGACGGCGCCTATGTCACCCCGCTGGTCCGCAAGCTCGCGGCGGAGAACGGTGTGAACCTCGCCACTGTCAAGGGCAGCGGCGTCGGCGGCCGGATCCGCAAGCAGGACGTCATCGCCGCTGCCGAGGCCCTCAAGGCCGCCGTGCCGGCTCCGGCCGCGCCGGCCGCCGCCCCGGCCAAGGCGGGCGCCCCGGTCATCGAGGCGTCGCCGCTGCGCGGTCAGACCGTCAAGATGCCGCGGATGCGCAAGGTCATCGGCGACAACATGATGAAGGCCCTGCACGGCCAGGCGCAGCTGACCTCCGTGGTCGAGGTGGACATCACCGCGATCATGCGGATGCGCAACAAGGCCAAGGACGCCTTCGCGCAGCGTGAGGGCGTCAAGCTCTCCCCGATGCCGTTCTTCGTCAAGGCCGCTGTCCAGGCGCTGAAGGCCCACCCGGTCGTCAACGCCCGGATCAACGAGGACGAGGGCACCATCACCTACTTCGACACCGAGAACGTCGGTATCGCGGTGGATGCGGAGAAGGGCCTGATGACCCCGGTCATCAAGGGCGCGGGCGACCTGAACATCGCCGGCATCGCCCGTAAGACGGCGGAGCTGGCGGGCAAGGTCCGCGGCAACAAGATCACCCCGGACGAGCTGTCCGGCGCGACCTTCACCATCAGCAACACCGGTTCGCGCGGCGCCCTGTTCGACACGGTGATCGTGCCCCCGAACCAGGTCGGCATCCTGGGCATCGGTGCCACCGTCAAGCGCCCGGTGGTCATCAACCACCCGGACCTCGGCGAGACCATCGCGGTGCGCGACATGACCTACCTCGCGCTCTCCTACGACCACCGTCTGGTGGACGGCGCCGACGCGGCCCGTTACCTGACCACGGTCAAGCAGATCCTGGAGGCCGCGGAGTTCGAGACCGAGATCGGTCTCTGACTCCGACTCCCGTCAGGGAAGCGGTAGTTGTGCACAGGGGTCGGCCCCGGCTCGTTCCGACGAGCCGGGGCCGGCCCTTTTGCGTGCCCACGTCCGGCGATAATGGCCCCGCACCACGCCTCGCGGCCCCACCCGCTCTGAAGGAGCACCTCATGACCCCGCCCGTCGTCCACTCGCTGCGCGAACAGATCCGCGAGCACATCCTGGAGGGGATCGTCAGCGGCCGCTGGCAGCCGGGCGAGCGGATCGTGGAACGGCGGATCGCGGTGGAGCTGGAGGTCAGCCAGACGCCGGTACGGGAGGCGCTGCGGGAGCTGGAGTCGCTCCAGCTGATCGAGTCGGCGCCGAACAAGGGCGTCCGGGTGCGGAACCTCACCGCCGACGACCTCAAGGAGAGCTACCCGGTCCGGGCCGGGCTGGAGCAGGTGGCCGCGGAGCTGGCGGCGGAGCGGCTGGCGGAGGACACCGCGGCGCTGGAGCGCGAGGTGGCGGCGCTGCGGGAGGCGGACGCGGTGGGCGACGGCGAGGCGCAGGTGCGGCACACGGTGGCCTTCCACCGGGAGGTCGTCCGGGCGGCCGGGAACGCCGTGCTGCTGCACACCTGGGAGTCGCTGGGCGTGGAGGTCTGGACGACGCTGTCGATCCGCTGGTTCAGCCCGGAGCCGCGGTCGCACGCCCAGGACCATCAGGAGCTGGTGGACGCGTTCCGGCGGCGCGATCCGCGGATCGGCGCGCTGTTGAAGGCGCACGTGCTGAGCTGCGCGCCGCGGGTCTAGCGGGCGTACCGGACGGCGGTCGGGCGGCCTCGCGGAGCGTTCCGCGGGGCCGCTTCGCCGTGCCGGGCGGAGGCATGCGGAGGAATTGATTCCGGGGCGTGCCGAGGGAACTCCGGGGCGTAACGGAGGGAGACTCCGGAGCTGGCACGCGGTGCCCTGGATTGCGGCACCCCGTGCCGACCTGCGGTTTTTCCTCCGTCCGGCGTTGATCGATCATCGATCAGAGAGTTATCGTCAATGACTGGGGCGCGACACCCCTGCCTGCCGAATGCCTGCCGAACTCGCATTCCCACCCGTCCGGAAAGGGGCCACCCATGCCCGACCCCGTGCGCCTGCCGTACAGCCAGCTCGACCAACTCCCGGACCGCGACCCCGAGGAGACGGCCGAGTGGCGCGAGTCGCTGGACGCCGTCGCCAAGGCAGCGGGCCCGCATCGCGCCGCATACCTGATGCGCCGCGCCCTGGAGCACACCGCCCACACCGAAGGCACCGACCTGCCCTCGCTGCTGGAGACGGACTACGTCAACACCATCCCGACCTCCGCCGAGCCCGCGTTCCCGGGTGACGAGGCGCTGGAGGCCCGGATCACCGCCTGGAACCGCTGGAACGCCGCCGCCATGGTCACCCGCGGCTCCAAGCTCGGCCTGGGCGGCCACATCGCCACCTTCGCCTCGGCGGCCTGGCTCTACGAGACCGGCTTCCAGCACTTCTTCCGCGGCAAGGAGGGCGACGGCTCCGGCGACCAGCTCTACATCCAGGGCCACGCCTCCCCCGGCATCTACGCCCGCGCCTTCCTCGAAGGCCGGCTCACCGAGGAGCAGCTCGACCACTTCCGCCAGGAGGCCGGCGGCGAGGGCCTGCCCTCGTACCCGCACCCGCGGCGCCTCCCCTGGCTGTGGGAGTTCCCCACCGTCTCCATGGGCCTCGGCCCGCTCTCCGCGATCTACCAGGCGCGCTTCAACCGCTACCTGGAGCACCGCGAGATCAAGGACACCAGCAACTCGCACGTCTGGGCCTTCCTCGGTGACGGCGAGATGGACGAGCCGGAGTCGACCGCCGCACTGGCCCTGGCCGGCCGCGAGGGCCTGGACAACCTGACCTTCGTCATCAACTGCAACCTCCAGCGCCTGGACGGCCCGGTCCGCCCGAACTTCAAGATCGTGCAGGAGCTGGAGGCGCAGTTCCGCGCCGCCGGCTGGAACGTCGTCAAGGCCCTGTGGGGCCAGGCGTGGGACGAGATCTTCGCGCTCGACGCCGACGGCGCGGTGATCCAGCGCCTCCGTGAGACGCCGGACGCGCAGTTCCAGACCTACGCCACCCGGGACGCCGCCTACCTGCGCGAGCACTTCTTCGGCGCCAACGACGCCCTCAAGGCGATCGGCGCGCAGCTCTCCGACGCCAAGCTGCTGGAGCTGTTCCAGACCTCCCGCGCCGGCCACGAGCCGCGCAAGGTGTACGCCGCGTACCAGGCCGCCGCCGAGCACAAGGGCGCGCCGACGGTGATCCTGGCGCAGACCGTCAAGGGCTACACCCTCGGCACGGGCTTCGAGTCCCGCAACGCCAACCACCAGATGAAGAAGCTGACGATGGCGGAGTTCCGCACCATGCGGGACCTGCTCGAACTCCCCATCCCGGACAGCGCGCTGGAAGGCGACCTGGTGCCGTACTGGCGCCCGGCCGAGGACTCCCCGGAGATGCAGTACCTGCGCACCCGGCGCGCCGCCCTCGACGGCCCGGCCCCGGCCCGCCAGGTCGTGGCCAGGCCGCTGCCGATGCCCGCCGACAAGACCTTCGACGCGCTGAAGAAGGGCTCCGGCAGCCAGGAGATCGCCACCACCATGGCGTTCGTCCGGCTGATCAAGGACCTGATGCGGGACAAGGAGACCGGCAAGCGCTGGGTCCCGATCGTCCCGGACGAGGCCCGCACCTTCGGCATGGAGTCGCTCTTCCCGACCGCCGGCCTCTACTCCCCCAAGGGCGCGACCTACGACCCGGTCGACCGGGACCAGCTGCTCTGGTACAAGGAGGCCAAGAACGGCCAGATCCTCAACGAGGGCATCACCGAGGCCGGTTCGCTGGCCGACTTCACCGCCGCCGCGACGTCGTACGCGACGCACGGCGAGCCGATGATCCCCTTCTACATCTTCTATTCGATGTTCGGCTGGCAGCGCACCGCCGACCAGTTCTGGGCGCTCGCCGACCAGTTGGGCCGCGGCTTCGTGATCGGCGCCACCGCCGGCCGGACGACGATGACCGGTGAGGGCCTCCAGCACGCCGACGGCCACTCGCACCTGATCGCCTCGACCAACCCCGCGGCGCTCTCGTACGACCCGGCGTTCGCCTACGAGGTGGCGGTGATCGTCAAGGACGGTCTGCGCCGGATGTACGGTCCGGACGCCGAGGACGTCTTCTACTACCTGACGGTCTACAACGAGACCAAGGTGCAGCCGGCGATGCCGGAGGGCGTCGAGGAGGGCATCCTCAAGGGCCTCTACCGCTTCAAGGAAGCCACCACCATCGAGGGCGCCGAGGTCCCGCGGCTCCAGCTGCTGGCCTCCGGCACCGCGATCCACTGGATCCTGGAGGCGCAGCAACTGCTCGCCGCCGACTGGGGCGTGGCGGCGGACGTATGGTCCGCGCCGTCCTGGACGGAGCTCCGCCGCGACGCCCTGGAGTGCGACGCGGCCCGCCTGGAGGGCGAGGACCGGGTTCCTTACGTCACCCGTGCGCTGGCCGGTGCGCCCGGCCCGGTCGTCGCGGTGAGCGACTGGATGCGGGCGGTTCCGGACCAGATCGCGCCGTGGGTCGAGCAGGACTGGACCTCCATCGGGACGGACGGCTTCGGCCTGTCCGACACCCGGGACGCGGCCCGCCGCCACTTCGGCGTCGACCCGCAGTCGGTGGTCGTCCAGGCGCTGGCGGCCCTCGCCCGGCGCGGGGACGTCAAGCCGGAGACCGTCAAGGAGGCCCGGGAGCGCTACGGGCTGTGACACCGGGCCCTCGACGGTGCGTGCACCGCGGGGCCCCTGGGACGCGGGCGGCCTCGGCCGACACCGGGCGCCGCCCGCCCACAAACTCCCGTGCGAAGATCACCCACCGCGCCCGGGGTCTTCGCACGGGATCCTTCCGTCCCGCTTCCGCGGGGCGTTGTCAGTGCCGCCCCGCATGATGGATCCATGCGTGCCGCACGGCTGATCAAGATGGTGTTGCTGCTCCAGTCCCGGCCGTCGATGACGGCCGGTGAGCTGGCGCGGGAGCTGGAGGTCTCGGAGCGCACGGTCGCCCGGGACGTGCTGTCGCTCTCGGAGGCCGGAGTGCCGGTCTACGCCGACCGCGGCCGGTCCGGGGGCTACCGCCTGATAGGCGGGTACCGCACCCGGCTGACCGGGCTCGGTCGCAGCGAGGCGGAGGCGCTCTTCCTGTCCGGAGTGCCCTCCGCGCTGCGCGAGATGGGCCTGGCCGACGTCGCGTCCGCGGCCCGGCTGAAGGTCTCCGCCGCGCTGCTGCCGGAGCTGCGGGACGCCGCGTCGGGCGCCGCCCAACGGTTCCACCTGGACGCGCCGCGCTGGTACCACGATCCCCAGACGCCCGAGCTGCTGCCGGTGCTCGCCGACGCGGTGTGGGACGACCGCCGGCTGACGGTCCGCTATCTCCGCCGGGACCGTGCGGTGGTCCGGGAGTTGGAGCCGTACGGTCTCGTGCTGAAGGCGGGCGTCTGGTATCTGGCGGCCCGGGCGGCACCGGAGCACCCCGAGGCGCCGCCCGCCGCGGCGGTGGCCGGTCCGGCGGGACCGGCCGACGGTGACGGGGAGCGGACCGGCTTCCGGGTCTACCGCGTCGACCGCTTCACCGCGGCGGAGCCGACCCTCCCGTCCGCGGGCCCACGGAGCGTCCCGGCCGCCGGGGACGCGGCGGGCGCCGGGCGCTTCGTCCGCGACCCGGAGTTCGACCTGCCGGCGTTCTGGGCCGAGCGGGCCGCGCAGTTCCGGCGGTCGCTGCTGCGCGAGGAGGTGGTGGTCCGGCTCTCCCCGCCCGGGGTCCGGCAGTTGCCCCACGTCACCGAGCCGGCCGCGGCCCGGGAGGCCGTCGAGCGGGCGAGGGCCGAGGGCGCGCCGGACGAGCGGGGGTGGCTGACGGTCACCCTGGCCGTGGAGTCCGAGGAGGTCGCCTACGCCCAACTGCTGGGCCTCGGCCCGGAGTGCGAGGTGCGCTCGCCCCCCGGGCTGCGGGAGCGGTTCGCGGCGGCCGCCCGCCGCGCCGCCGCGCTCTACTCCCCGGCGGAGGAGGGAGCCGCCTCGCGGTAGTCATCGGGACCGGCGTCCTTGCCGCCACTCACCACGTCCGCGAAGTAGCCGAAGCAGTCGGGCCGGGTGCCGTCCGCGTCCGTGAAGTCGTACTCCTTCGCCAGCTGGCCGCTGGAGAGCGACCGGCCGGTCCAGCGCGCCTTGTCCGGGTCGGCGGCCAGGGCCCGCACCGCGCGGCCGATGAGGGCCGGGGATTCGGCGATGGCGAAGTGCGGTTCCCGGGCGATCGCGTCGCGCCAGGTCTCCTCGGTGACGCCGAAGTGGTCCAGCATCTCCTCGGACCGCAGGAAGCCCGGGGTGAGCGAGACCGCCGTGCCGCCGTACTCCGCCAGTTCGCCGGCGAGTCCGAAGGCGATCCGGTGCGGGACGTTCTTGGTGACGTCGAAGCAGAGGCTGTCGCGGTAGGTGCGGTTGAACTCGGCGGTGCCGTCGGTGACCTCGACGACCAGCCCGCCGGGCCGCCGGATCAGCAACGGCAGCGCGAAGTGGTGGGTGATGATGTGGGTGTCGACGCCGAGCCGGAACATCCGCAGCCCGCCGGCCAGGTCCAGGTCCCACACCTTGGTGTCGAACTGGATCAGGCGGTCGCCGCCCCAGACGCTGTTCACCAGGACGTCCAACCGTCCCTGCTCCCGGTCGATGCGCGCGATCAGCTCCTCGACCTGGTCCGGCACCAGATGGTCGGTGGGCACCGCAACCCCGGTGCCGCCCGCCGCGGTCACCCGCTCCGCCGTCCCCTCGATGGTCTCCGAGGGCCGCCCGACCTCGCTGACCGCGTCCCGGGTCGTGCGACCGGTGACGTAGACCACCGCGCCGGCCCGGCCCAGTTCCACCGCCATCGCCCGGCCCGCGCCCCGGGTGGCCCCGGCGACCAGCGCCACCCGGCCGGTCAGATCACCCCCGGGCATCCGCCCGCCGGGCGCCGCGGCCGCCGTCCGCCCGTCCGTCGCCTGCCCCGTCGCGTTCTCTTGCGCCGTCACGTGTCGCTCCTCGCTGCTGTCTTCCGTGCGGTCGTACACGGCGACCCTGACAGCCAATCCCGACACCTTCTGTCGGGATTCAACGACCGTTGCCGGCTTCCCCCGCGAACCCGTCCGCGGACCTTCGGACGGGGCCGGCGGGGCCGACAGGGCTGTTCACGGTTACGGCCGCAGCGCCCGCAGGCTACGGCCGTCCCGCAGCCGCCCCTCGACCTGCGCCGAGGCGGTCGGTGTGGCCGGTACCGCCAGCGTCGCCGCCTCGGCACCGGCCCGTACCCCACCGGTCACGTCGATCCCGGCCACCTCGCTGCTGCCCGCCGCGAGCAGGTACCACTTCCCGGACTTCGCCTGCCAGTGGACGTCGCCGAGCACATGCCGGCCGAACGGGCTGCACACCGCGGTGCCGACGGCCCGGCCGGCGATCCGCCCCGGGTCGACCGGCCCGGCGGCGGGCGGCTGGAACTGCACCACGGCCCGGCCGGGTCCGCGCCAGGTGTCGGCCCGGTTGCACACCCAGGTCGCGGTGCCGCCGCCCTCCGGGAGGTCCTGCCGGGCGTAGGCCCAGTTGTTGACGGACCGTACGCCGGTGCCGCGCAGCGACCGCAGGGTGCACGCGGTGCGCGCCCAACTGTGCAGGGCGGATGCGCCGGTCGCCTCGCCCGGGCCGCCCGGACCGCCCGCGGCGGGCGACGGCAGGTACGTCAGGTGCACCGGCGCCAGGTCACCGAGGTCGGTGACCAGGAAGGAGCGCCGGTCGTCGATCCGCGGCGAGGAGCGGAATTCGGTCGCCGGCCAGTGCCCGCAGGTGGCGCCGTCCGCGGGCGGGATCGGGATGCGGTCGGTGACGCCGTCCGGGGCCAGGTGCAGCCCGTGCGGCGGGGCGTCCGGGGCGAGCAGGTCCCGTACGGCGACGTCGGAGACCCAGGGGGCGATCAGATACCGCAGCCAGCCGTTTCCGCGGCCGATGACCAGCCCGCCGGCGGTGGTGAGGTCGGCGTTGTCGACCCGGGCGAAGTGCAGGGTGGGCGTGGCCCCTTCGGGTTCGGCGTAGCGCACCAGCCGCTCGCCGTCGTAGAAGACCACCACCATGACGTTGTCGATCAGGCCCGCGTACAGCAGCCGGGGCGGGGCGGCGGGCGGGCGGGCGGAGGTGTCCGCCGCGGCGACGATCCGGGTGCCGGCGGGCGGGGCGGCCCAGACCCGCAGCGCCCGCGCCAGCAGTTGCCGGTCGCCGGCCTGGCGGCCGCGCGGCGGCCAGGCGGTGAAGTCCACCCGGGAGGCCTCCGCCCACTGCTCGTGGGGCGCCCGCAGCAGCCGGCCGGGGTCGAGGGCCTGCTGGGCGGCGGTGGGGACGGGCCCGGTCGAGCCGTCCGGGGATCCGCCGACGGGCAGTGCCACCACGACCGCCCCGACCGCCAGTACCGCCGCCAGCACCGCGGTGGCCCGCACCCGCTGCCGGCGGCGCAGCAGGTCCGTCGGCCGGGCCTGGACCGTGCAGGGGTCGAACTCCCCGGAGTTCAGCAGCGCCGCGGCCCCGGCCCCGGTCCGCCGGTCCAGCTGGCCGGCCGCCCGTTGTGCCGCGTCGGGGTCGGCGACCCCGGCCCGCACCAGGACGGCGCGCGCCGCGTCCGCGTCCAGCCCCTCCAGGTGCCACAGTCCCAGGGCGGCCCGCACTGTGGCCGGGACCGCCGACAGGGCCTGGTCCAGGGCGAGTTCGTCGGCACCGCCGGCGCGCGGGAAGAGCCGTAGCCCCCAGACGAACGGCACCGTCGGCAGCAGGACCGCGGGGCGCTGCCGCTCCTCGTAGGCCAGCGCCAGTTCCACCGTGCGCTGGCGGACCAAGTCGTAGCCGGCGCCGGTGTCCGGGCCGCGCTGGGCGGGCAGCGCACCGGCCGGTCGGCGCGGCCCGCGCCACGGCAGCGCCCGCTGCACCAGGCCGTGCGCGGTGAGGACCTTGCGGTGGCGGCCCATCGACGGGGGCAGGACGAGATAGGCGAGGCGGACCAGCCGCGGGTAGTGCTCGACGAGGGCCGCCTCGGCGCGTTCGACCTCGGCCCGGGTTCGTTCGTCCATGGGCATGGCGGGATGCGCCCTTCACGGAGTGGGAGTGCGGTGGGGAATACGGGATGGGGGTGCGGTGGGGGGATGCAGGGTGGGGGTGCGGTGGGGAGATGCAGTTGGCTCTGCGCTGCCGTCGTTGCATGCCGCACAACGAGGAAATCCCGACGCGGTCACCCGCCGGGCCACCACTCCTGACGCCCCGGCGCACCGGCCCGGGGAGCGCCCCGCCGCATCCGGGGCACTCCGCGTGCGGGCCGCGGCGGCAGGACGGATGCTGGAGCGGTGATGGACGAGACGGAGTTCTGGGAGCTGGTCGACGGCTCCCGCACGGCCGCCGCGGGTGACCCCGAGGAACAGGCCGATGCGCTGGTCGAGCGGCTGCTCGGGCTCGACCCGGAGCGCATCATCGACTTCGCCCGCCACTTCGAGGCCCGCTACAACCGGGCGTACACCTGGGACCTGTGGGCCGCCGCCGCACTGATGCTGGACGGCGCGAGCGACGACGCCTTCGACTTCTTCCGCTGCTGGCTGATCGGCCAGGGCCGGCACGTCTTCGAGGGCGCGCTGCACGACCCGGACCAGCTGGCCCGTCTGCTGCACGACTTCGACGAGGAGACCGACGGCGACGCCGAGGAGCTGGGTTACGCGGCCGACGAGGCGTACGAGCAGCTGACCGGCACCGTCATGCCCGACCTGGGCCTGCGCCCGGCCCCGCCGGAACCGCTCGGCACCTACCTCGACCTCGACGACGACGCGACCCTGGCCGAACGCTTCCCGCAGCTGTGGGACCGCTTCCGCGGCTAGGGCCTGTCCGGTGGATCAGGGTCGGATAGGCCGCGGCGTCTGGCGCGGTGCATCGCAAGGCGCTGGAGCGGCCTGATAGCGGAGCTATTAGGGCGTTTCGGCAACGCGGCGAGGTGCCGTGCCAGACGCCGCGGACCCGGCCATGATCCACCGGACAGGCCCTAGGGCCGGTCCGACCCTGATCCACCGGACCGGCCCGTAAGGCCCGTCCGGTCGTGAACTCCCCCGGGCCGGGCGGCGGCAGGGCCTGGGCTCGTCCGTGCGGTCGGGTCGGCGTTCTGCCGACCGGCTCACCCGGGCCGTTCCCCGGCGGTGCCCCGGATTGCGGGCAGGATGGCCCCATGCGGATCGCGATCACCGGCTCGACCGGACTCATCGGCACGGCGCTCGTCCGGAACCTTCGCGCGGACGGCCATGACGTCGTCCGGCTCGTCCGCCGGCAGCCGGCGGCGGCCGACGAGGTGACCTGGGACCCCAAGGGGCGGCGGCTGGACCCGGCGGCCCTGGCCGGCTGCGAGGCGGTGGTGCACCTCGCCGGGGCGGGCGTCGCCGACCACCGCTGGACCCCCGCGTACAAGCAGGAGCTCCGCGACAGCCGGGTGCTGGGCACCCGGACGCTGGCCACCGCGCTGGCCGCGATGGACGTCCCCCCGCGGGTCTTCGTCTCGGGCAGCGCGATCGGCTACTACGGCGACACCGGGGACCGGCGCACCGACGAGGACGCGCCGGCCGGTGCGGGCTTCCTGCCGGAGCTGTGCGTGGCGTGGGAGGACGCCGCGACGCCCGCCCAGGACGCCGGAATCCGGACCGTCCTCGCCCGGACCGGTCTGGTCGTGGCGCGTTCCGGGGGCGCCTGGGGACGGCTCTTCCCGCTCTTCCGGCTGGGGCTGGGCGGCCGGCTCGGCGACGGCGGCCAGTACTGGAGCTTCATCTCGCTGCGGGACCACATCGCGGCGCTCCGCCACCTGCTGGCCACCGAGGAGGTGTCCGGGCCGGTCAACCTCACCGCGCCGGAGCCGGTCACCAACCGCGAGGCGACGGCGGTGATGGGTCACCTCCTGCGCCGCCCCACGCTGTGCACCGTGCCGGCGCCGGTGCTGCGGATCGTCCTCGGAGAGTTCGCGGGGGATGTGCTGGGCAGTCAGCGGATCGTGCCGCGGCGGCTGCTGGATTCCGGTTTCGGCTTCGCGCATCCGCGGATCGGCGACGCGGTGCGCGCCGCACTGGCGTCGTAGGGCGCCGCGGGCCGGAGCGGGGCGCGGGGGCGCTCCGACGCGCCCCCAGGGCGCCCCTGTCGGCCGGGCCGCGGCGCTCCCTACGGTCCTCGGACACATCACTGGGCATCCCGGACGGCCGCACCGGGCATGAGAACCGTGCGCTGCCGCTGGGACCGACCTCGGGAGGGGCATGTGCTGCGCTCCGCTTCGGCCGTCGACGTCGTCATCGTGGGGGCCGGGCCGGCCGGCCTCGCCGCCGCCCGCCATCTGACCGGGGCAGGGCTCGCGGTCACCGTCCTGGAGGCCGCGGCACGGGTCGGCGGCCGGTCCGTCACGGACGAGGTGGACGGCTTCCGCCTGGACCGCTGCGGCCGCCCGCTGGCGGTCTCCCCGGTCGCGCTGCGCCGCACGCCCGGCCTGGGCGAGTTGGCGCTACGTCCGTTCGCGGCCGGGGTGAGCCTGCACAACGGCCAGCGGGCCCAGCGCATCAGTCCGCTGCGGTGCACGAGGGGCGCACTCTCCGCAGCGCGCGCCCTCACGCGCGCCGACCGTCGTACGGAGCGGACCGCCGACCGTCCGGTCAGTGACGCCCTGGCCGGCCGCCCGGCGTTCCCGCCGCGCACCCACGACACCTTCCTGCGGCCGCTGTTGGGCGCGCTGCTCTGCGATCCGCGGCTGCACGGCTCCAGTCGGGGCGCCGCGCAGGTGCTGCGGGCCTTCGCGGAGGGGCGGCTGGCGCTCCCGGCGGGCGGTGCCTCGGCCGTTCCGGAGCTGCTGGCGGCCGGTCTGCCGCCGGGCACGGTCCGGACGTCCGTGGAGGTCACGGCCGTCGACACCAACGGGGTCGGCACCCGCGAACACGGCCGGATACCGTGCCGGGCGGTGCTGGTGGCGACCGGCGCGCGGGACGCCGTCGAACTGCTGCCGGGGCTGCGCCGGCCCGCCTTCCACCCGGTCACCGTGCTGCACCACACCGCCGACGCCCCCGCCGGCACCCGCGGCGGCCCCGGCCGGGACACCGCCCTGATCCTGCCGACCGAGGGCCCCATCGGCTTCAGCTACCTCGCCGGCGCGATCGACCCGTCCCGCACCCCGCCCGGCCGCCCGCTGGTCACCACCGTCGCCCTCGGCCCCGCCGCCGCGCTACCACTGGACGTCCTCGACAAGACCGTCCGGCCGCAGCTGGACCGGATCTACGGGGTGCGGACCGACGACTGGCAACTGCTGACCGGCCATCACGACCCGTACGCGGTGCCCGCGATGGCCACCCCACACGATCCGCAGCGCACCGTACGGGTGTTGGCCGGGCTCTACGTGTGCGGCGACCATCGCGACACCAGCACGCTCCAGGGGGCGCTGCGCTCCGGCCACCGGGCCGCCCGCGCGCTGCTCCAGGACTTCGGCCTGCCGGCCCGCCCGGAACCGGACGCCGTCCGGGCCGCGGCGTAACCGGGCCCCGACGGCCGACCGCCCGTCACCCCAGCGCCGCCACCCGCTCCCGATAGCCGCGCACCGCCGCCGCGTCCCGGTACGGCTCCAGCCGCCGCTCGAAGTCCCGGACGTACTCGTGGGCCCGGACGGAGCGCATCTCGGACGCCTGGAGGGCCGCCTCGGCGCCGAGCGTGCACGCCTGCTCCAGTTCGCCCAGGCCCAGCCGTGCGGTCGCCAGCACCACCCGGCAGAACAACCGGCTGCGGGCGAATCCGGCGGCGCGCAGCTGGAGCGAGCGCTCGGCGTGCTGGGAGGCCGCGCGGTACTGCTGGAGATCGCGGTGGCAGTGCGCGAGTTCGTCGGCGAGCTGGGCCTCGTCGAAGAAGCGCGCCCAGTAGGGGGTGTCGTCCCCGGGCCGGGCGCTCTCCAGGGCCCGTTCGGCGCGGGCCAGCGCGGCCGTGCAGGCCCGGACCTCGCTCAGGACGCCGTGGCCGCGCGCCTCGGCGGCGTGCAGCAGCGCCTGCACGGTGGGCGGCAGGCTGCTGCCGACGCCCTGTTGGGCGACCCGGGCCAGCTGGACGGCCTCCCTGCCGTGCCCCAGATAGACCGCCTGCCGGCTCATCGTCACCAGGACATAGGCGCCGTACCCCCGGTCCCCGGCGGCCTGGGAGAGCCGCAGCGCCTGCACGAAGTACCGCTGCGCCAGCCCGTGCGCGGCGATGTCGTACGAGGTCCAGCCGGCCAGCCGGGTCAGGTCGGCGGCGGCCGCGAACAGCCGGCGGCCGATCGCCTCCCCGTAGGTGCCGCGGAGCATCGGCTCGGCCTCGTGCTCCAGGTAGCGCACCAGGGCCTGGCGGGCGTGGCCGCCGCCGTAGGCGTGGTCCAGGGCGCGGAACAGCTCTCCGACGGACCGCAGCGCCGCGATGTCACCGGAGGTGACGCGGCCGCCCTGGGTGCGGTCGACGCGCTCGGTCTGGCGCTGCCGGGGCACCGACGTCCGGCCGCCCTGGGCCGGGACCCGCTCGCCGGCGTCGCCGGGCAGCTCGCCGTGCGCGACGCGTTCGTCGGGGCGGCCGATCAGCCAGTCCCGGCTGGGCACCACCAGCCCGGCCGGGGTGAAGGCGATCTTGCGGAGCTCGGCGTGGCTACCGGAGTCCTTGCGCCACAGCCCGCTGACGATGTCCACCGCCTCGGCGGGGGTCGAGGCGAATTCGAGCCCGGCGTACACCGGCGCGCAGGCGTCCAGGCCGAGGTCCTGGGCGGACAGCCGGCGCCCCAGCCGGCGGGTGAAGACCTCCGCGATCAGTGCGGGGGTGGTGCCTCTGGGCTGCTGGCCGCGCAGCCAGCGCGTCACGGACGTCTTGTCGTAGCGCAGGTCGAGGCCGTGCTCGATGCCGAGTTGATCAACCCGTCTGGCCAGCCCTGCGTTGGAGAAGCCCGCCTCGGCGATGAGCGCGGCGAGCTGGCGGTTGGGCGTGTGGTGCGGGGGTCGTTCCGTCATCAGCTTTACCGGTCTCCTGCCTTCCGGGCCGGGCCGCCGGCTCGCTGACCCTGTCCGGCATGCTCTTCGCCCTTGTGGAACGGCGTGAATGTAACGGCCTTCAGCGCCTTTCTCCCGGCTTGCGCCCCGCGTTCATCCGATCGTGTGAGCACGTCACAGGCACGTCGGGGGCCGTGCGGCGCACCGGCCCCCTGCGGGGAGCGCATACGGCGGCCGTACAGTGGCATGGGCGCGATGTGGCATCAGAAGTGCTTCGCGAGAGGCATCAAACGTCGCAACGAACTGCGACAAAGGTTCGAAGAGGAGCTGCCGTGACTGCGATCTCTCGGGGGGAGACCCCCGTACCCGAGGGGCTGCGCTTTGTGCACCTGGGCTTCGGGGCGGACGCCGTCGAGTACGAGCCGGCGTGGCAGGAACAGCGCCGCATCCACGCCGCCCGGTTCGCCGACGAGGTCCCCGACACGTGCCTGCTCCTGGAGCACCAGGCGGTCTACACGGCAGGGCGGCGCACCTCCGACGACGAACGCCCGCTGGACGGCACCCCGGTCGTCGACGTGGACCGCGGCGGGAAGATCACCTGGCACGGCCCCGGCCAGCTGGTCGGCTACCCCATCCAGAAGCTGCCGCGCCCGGTCGACGTGGTCGCGCACGTCCGCCGGCTGGAGGAGGCCCTGATCGCCGTCTGCGCCGAGTTCGGCATCGAGGGCACCCGGGTCGAGGGCCGCAGCGGCGTGTGGGTCCTGGGCGACCCGTTGGAGCGGCGGCCGGCCCTGGGCGGCCTCCAGCTCGACTTCGACCCGCGGACCGCGGACGAGCTCTTCGACCCGCGGCTGAACGGCCCCGAGTACGCACCGTCCAACGCCGGCCAGCGCGGTGAGGACCGCAAGCTCGCCGCGATCGGCATCCGCGTCGCCAAGGGTGTCACCATGCACGGCTTCGCACTCAACGTGAACCCGGACACCACCTCGTTCGACAAGATCGTGCCGTGCGGCATCCGGGACGCCGGGGTCGCCTCGCTCTCCGGCGAGCTGGGCCGCGAGGTCACCATCGCCGAGGTCCTGCCGGTGATCGAGAAGCACCTGCGGGCCGTCCTGGAGCACGCCGAGCTCCTCCCCCGGGCGGTCTGAGGACCGCGCCCCGGCGCACCATCCGCCCCGCGCGTCCCACCGTGCGGGAATGCCGCCCTCCCCTCCGAGGTTGGCCAGCACGACCCGCACGTGGAAATACGTGCGAATTGACGGGCGTACCCTGGGGTACGCCGAAGAATCGAAGTTGTTAGGGAGCCGACGTGTCCGCAGTCGCACCCGACGGACGCAAAATGCTGCGCCTGGAGGTCCGCAACAGCCAGACCCCCATCGAGCGCAAGCCCGAGTGGATCAAGACCCGGGCGAAAATGGGTCCCGAGTACAACCACCTCCAGGGCCTGGTCAAGAGCGAGGGTCTGCACACGGTCTGCCAGGAGGCAGGCTGTCCCAACATCTTTGAATGCTGGGAGGACCGCGAGGCGACCTTCCTCATCGGTGGCGACCAGTGCACCCGCCGTTGCGACTTCTGCCAGATCGACACCGGCAAGCCGCAGGCGCTTGACCGGGACGAACCGCGCCGGGTCGCCGAGTCGGTGCAGACCATGGGTCTGAAGTACGCCACGATCACCGGCGTCGCCCGCGACGACCTGGAGGACGGCGGCGCCTGGCTCTACGCCGAGACCGTCCGCCAGATCCACGCCGCGATGCCCGACACCGGTGTGGAACTGCTGATCCCCGACTTCAACGCGGTCCCCGAGCAGCTCGCCGAGGTCTTCTCCTCGCGCCCCGAGGTGCTGGCCCACAACGTCGAGACGGTTCCGCGGATCTTCAAGCGGATCCGCCCCGGCTTCCGCTACGAGCGGTCGCTGGAGGTCATCACCAAGTCCCGCGAGGCCGGCCTGGTCACCAAGTCCAACCTGATCCTGGGCATGGGCGAGACCCGCGAGGAGATCAGCCAGGCACTCCAGGACCTGCACGACGCGGGCTGCGAGCTGATCACGATCACCCAGTACCTGCGCCCCTCCGTGCGGCACCACCCCATCGAGCGCTGGGTCAAGCCCGCCGAGTTCGTGGAGCTCAAGGAGGAGGCCGACGAGATCGGCTACGCCGGCGTCATGTCCGGCCCGCTGGTCCGCTCCTCCTACCGCGCCGGCCGCCTCTACCAGCAGGCCGTCGAACGACGCGAGGTCGAGGCGGCCAGTCAGGCGGTTTGACGCGCCCGGCGCGCCATCTTGTGAATCGTGGCACATGCTGAGAAACGCGGCCCCGCACTCCCCCAGGCTGGAGGGCGTGGGGGCCGCGTCAACGTTTCATAGGTGTTTGACCGGCAGGTCATCCGTTGGTAACACCGTTCAGTGACGATGGATGTACGCACCGCTCGATACCTCCCACCCGTACCCCCTGCTCGTTCCGTTCGTTCGAGGGAGACCGCCACCATGGAGGCCGCGCCGCTCCGCGCCACCCCCCGCCCCATCCCCTCCGTCACCGGTGCCCTGCGGGCCATCGAGGCCGTGTTGCTGCGCAGCGGCCAGCGCACCGCCCGCCGCAACGCCTGGACGTCGGTCCTGGAGGACCGCCGCCGCGCCAAGGACCGGTACGACGCCGAGTACGTCCTGGAGGCCGCGGCCACCCGACGTCCGCACGCCACGTAAACTTCGCTGTATGGCGAGGAAGGCAAACGCAACCGGCGCTGGCGGCGCTGAGAACCCTGGGCGGCTGAAGCAGATCGCCCTGACCTACAAGATGACCCGTCGGGTCGATTCCAAGGTCGGTCTTGTCGTCGCTGGCACAGGAATCGTCGTCTTCGGCGTACTCCTCGCCATCGGCTTCCTGATCGGCCACCCCGTCTACGCGGGCGTCCTGGGCTTCGTCCTGGCGTTCCTCGCGATGGCGATCATCTTCGGCCGGCGTGCCGAGAAGGCGGCGTTCGGACAGATGGAGGGCCAGCCCGGTGCGGCGGCCGCCGTTCTGGAGAACGTCGGCCGCGGCTGGACGGTGACCCCCGCGGTCGCCATGAACCGCAGCCAGGACGTGGTGCACCGCGCCGTCGGCAAGGCCGGCATCGTCCTGGTCGGTGAGGGCAACCCGAACCGTCTGCGCGGTCTGCTGGGCGCCGAGAAGAAGCGCATGGCGCGCACCGTCGCGGACGCCCCGGTGCACGACATCATCGTCGGCGACGGCGAGGACCAGGTTCCGCTCAAGAAACTGCGGACCCACCTGCTGAAGCTCCCGCGCGTCCTCCCCGGCCCCCAGGTGACGGCCACCAACGACCGCCTGCGTGCGCTCGGCGACCTGATGAGCAACATGCCGGTACCGAAGGGCCCGATGCCCAAGGGCATGCGGATGCCCAAGGGCGGCGGCAAGGCGCGCTGACCCCTCCACGGCCGGCCGGCAGCAGCTGCCCGGCCGGTACCTCCAACAACGTGTGACGCCCCGAGGCCGAGCCTCGGGGCGTCACACGTTGTTCGGGGCGTCACGTGTTGTCGTTGTCAGGGGCGGTCGTTCCGGTCCGGGCAACCGACTCGGAGCGGACCGATCAGTCCAACCGACCCTGCGCGGACGAGGCGCGGCGGCGGGGTCACACCGCACAGGTCACGACGCGCAGGTCACACCGCACAGGTCACGACGGACGGATCAGATCCGCACCTGGACCGAGCGGCTGAGCCGGTCGTGCAGCCCCCGGCCGTCGCGGTCCCAGATCGCCGCGGGGATGACCAGCACCAGCAGCAGCGTCCGCAGCACCACCCGCGGCAGGGTGATCCGGCCGCCGCCCTCGGCGACCACCCGCAGCCCCACCAGCCGCTTGCCGGGGGTGCAGCCGACGGTGCCGACGGTCAGCACGCTCAGCACCGCGAACACCGCCAGCGCCCAGTTGCTCGCCGACTGTGCCTTGCCGCCGCTGAGCAGCCCGTAGGCGATGAGCAGGCACAGCGCCCAGTCGATGAAGAGCGCGCCGAAGCGGCGACCGACCCGCGCGATCGAGCCCGGGCCTTCCTCGGGCAGCCCGAGCTGCTGCCCGCGGTAGCCGAAGTCGACGCCCATGTCCTCGGCTGCCGCCCGGGGCCCGGAGATCCACGATCCGATTGCTTGCCTGTTGTCCACCCGTCCACGGTACTGCGACCGCATACGTTCCTCGGGTGGTGGGTTCCCGGACCCGGATTTCCGACCGCTTCCCGCCACTCCCCGGGGCCGGCGGAGGCCCCTCCCGCGCCCGTCCCCGCAGGCGCACACTGGGGGTGAGCCCAACAGCGTGCCGGTTAACCTCGGCGAAACAAATGGGTCATGCTTGGGAAATCCCGCCTGCCTATGGTCGGGCGAGCGCGCCCCGCACTTGGCCGCGCTCCGAGTCGCAACCCCGCGTCCGCCGAGCGGTGACCGGGCTAGGAGGAGTTGGATGTTCCAGAACGCCGACGACGCGAAGAAGTTCATCGCGGATGAGGACGTGAAGTTCGTCGACGTCCGTTTCTGCGACCTGCCGGGCGTGATGCAGCACTTCACGATCCCCGCTACGGCGTTCGACCCGGACGAGGAGTTGGCGTTCGACGGTTCGTCGATCCGCGGCTTCCAGGCGATCCACGAGTCCGACATGGCCCTGCGCCCGGACCTGTCGACGGCCCGCCTCGACCCGTTCCGCCAGGAAAAGCACCTCAACATCAACTTCTTCATCCACGACCCGATCACGGGCGAGCAGTACAGCCGCGACCCGCGCAACATCGCCAAGAAGGCCGAGGCGTACCTCGCCTCCACCGGCATCGCGGACACCGCGTACTTCGGTCCCGAGGCGGAGTTCTACGTCTTCGACTCGGTCCGCTTCGAGACCTCCGCGAACCAGGGCTTCTACCACATCGATTCCGAGGCCGGCGCCTGGAACACCGGTGCCCTGGAGGACAACCGCGGCTACAAGGTCCGTTACAAGGGCGGCTACTTCCCGGCCCCGCCGGTCGACCACTTCGCCGACCTGCGCGCCGAGATCTCCCTGGAGCTGGAGAAGTCCGGCCTCCAGGTCGAGCGCCAGCACCACGAGGTCGGCACCGCCGGCCAGGCCGAGATCAACTACAAGTTCAACACGCTGCTCGCCGCGGCCGACGACCTGATGCTGTTCAAGTACATCGTCAAGAACGTCGCCTGGCGCAACGGCAAGACCGCCACCTTCATGCCCAAGCCGATCTTCGGCGACAACGGCTCCGGCATGCACGTCCACCAGTCGCTGTGGCAGGGCGGCCTGCCGCTCTTCTACGACGAGCAGGGCTACGCGGGCCTCTCGGACACCGCCCGCTACTACATCGGCGGCATCCTCAAGCACGCCCCGTCGCTGCTGGCGTTCACCAACCCCACCGTGAACTCCTACCACCGCCTGGTCCCCGGCTTCGAGGCCCCGGTCAACCTGGTCTACTCGCAGCGCAACCGCTCGGCCGCCATGCGCATCCCGATCACGGGCTCCAACCCGAAGGCCAAGCGCGTCGAGTTCCGCGCCCCGGACCCGTCGTCCAACCCCTACCTCGCCTTCTCGGCCCTCCTCCTCGCCGGCCTCGACGGCGTCAAGAACAAGATCGAGCCGGCCGAGCCGATCGACAAGGACCTCTACGAGCTCGCCCCGGAGGAGCACGCCGGCGTCCCCCAGGTCCCGACCTCCCTCCCCGCGGTCCTCCACGCCCTCGAAGACGACAACGAGTACCTCCAGCAGGGCGGCGTCTTCACCTCCGACCTGATCGAGACCTGGATCGACTACAAGCGCACCAACGAGATCGCCCCGATCCAGCTCCGCCCGCACCCGCACGAGTTCGAGCTGTACTTCGACATCTAGAAGTAAAGCTCGAACTCGGCGGGTAGTTGGCCGAAGGACTCCCCGAGCGTCTGCCTCCAGCAGGTCCTGCTGGAGGCAGACGCTCGATCTGCTCGTAGGGGCACTGGGCTGCCGACGCCTGCGGAGTCAGTCTCCCTCCGCCATTGCCCACCACGGATCGTATTCGCGCACGAGCGGCTGGGTAGCTGGATGGTGGCGCAATCCGTGAGGCCCTGAAACGGGGGCTTCGGGCATGTCGATAAGCCAGTCCAGCACGGCATCGGACTGCATGTCCGGGTGTTCCAAGTCGTCGATCAAGGCATCAGGACCACGGCAATCGTACGGCTGTGGCAGCGTGAAACCAGCTTCGACAGCATCGCGGACAATCTCTTCGCAGATCGCGCGCCACCGTCCCTGGCCCCACCAATGACACGTGTAGGTTGTCGAGCCCCCGATCGTCATCAGCCTCAAAGTGGTATCCGGACCAAGAAGTTCGCTGTCGAGGCGTTGCCATTTACGGATCTGGTCACGCACCGTCGACTGCACCTCCGGCCATCCGTCGCCGAACAGGGAGGAGACAGTCCGACCATTGGGGAGTTCCCAGTCCGTATCAGTCAATGACTGCTCGATCCCGTCCCAGTCGATACCTTCGTACGGGCAGACATGAGGCAGCACCGCGCGAGTCACCGCAATGTTCACTCGAGCCATCAGCACGTCCGAGGGAAGATGGTGAGCCTCCACAGCCGTTTCATTGCGCCAGCACCAGGCCGCGATACCCAGAGCCGCCGCATCGGGCACCGGATCCGGGTGCACGTTGCGGCCCGCCATACCGACAACCCAGCGCAGATAGGTGCTGAGATCGGGGTGCTGTACAGCTTCCTTGACGACGTCTGCAACCGGGATCTTCCGGTAGGAGGCTGCCGGGCTGAAGAGGGACAGCAGCGATTCTGCTTCGAACGCCTCCGCGGCTTCTGGATCAGCCCCCTCCACCACACGGACGCGAGTTGCATCGAGCAATCCCAACGCGCCGGCTTGATGTTGGACCACCGTGACCGCCTCGTCGCCCTGGAGGGTGACCGTGAGTTCGACCTCTTCATCGAGTGCGGAAAAAGACTCCGGGAAATCGCCGCATACGTCTTCATAGGGAAGAAATCGGAGCCGGCTTTCACGCGGGTAGTACTCGATGTCCAGCGCGGCGCTGGTACGCCACAGCGTGGCGAAGAGCATCGGGCCAGTTTCGGCATCCCAGTCCGAATCGTATTCGTCCGGGACCTCCCAGCCAGCCCAGTCGAGCGGGCCGAGCACTTCCATGAGCCGGTCTACGTACTCGCCCCACTGTTCGGTGTCCGGGCGACCCGCTTGCCTCTCGGGTGCTGCTGCCTCCTGGCTTCCCAGCTGGCCGATGAGAGCTGCCGTACGTCTGCTGAAGAGCGATTCGGCCGACTCGCCTTCCTCCGGGGTGACACCGGTGACGCTGTTGAGATACGCCGTATCGTCTGCCAGTTCCTGCTTGCGGCAGCGTGCGCACAAGTATCTGTACGGCTTGCCCCACTTGGCGGAGTAGCGCGTTAGTGAGCGACTCTGTCGGCAGTCACGACACGGCCCATAGCCCTTCTTGGGCCACCACAGCCACCAGTCGCCGTCGTAGTCGCCTGGCGAGGGCGCCATCCCGCGGCCCAGTAGCGCGTCGGCAAGTGCCTCCAGGCTGCCGCCGTTCCTGAGAGGCATCTTTGCGTGCAACTGGTCATGCGCCGCGAGCAGTTCATCGTCCGTGACCGCCTCTCCTCCCTGTAAGCGGCGCCGCACGGATACCGCTGCGGCGAGTGCTTGGACGGCGGGATCATCCCGCCGAAGTGACTGCCTGCTGCTTTCGACGACGGCCATCGCCTTGTCGACATCGGCTTCAGTGATTCCAGTGCTCCCCATGCTCCAGAGCTTACGAGCGACCTCCGACAGGGCTTTGAGTCAGTCTCCAGCGTGGTATCACCAGCGCGGACATTCCGGGTCTGGTTCACGGAGCACATCGTTTGTCTCTTTCCGGGAGAATACGCAAAGCCATGACAGTGCCGTCCTCACCGAAGGAGACCGCGCCCCACTTCGGAGCGGTCGCACCATTCGGCAGCGTGGGGCGGAGCTTGTATGCGCGGCGCCGGTACGCCTCGACCTTCCCTTCAACCAGAAGCTGATACAGGTCCTCTGCCATCCCTGAGAACGCCTCGACGCGGGTCCTGTTCAACCTGAAGACCTGGTCAGTACCGAAGAAGCGGGTCGCGCCGAAGCAGTGCTCTGCGTCCCGGACGCTGGATGATCCTGCGAATGTTCGCTGTTCGTAGTGCTTGCGACCCTGATCGCTGGTCAAGTACTGAGCGATCTCCATGCCGGCGCCGGCGAATGCCAGTTGGCCCGCGGCACCGGTTCGGGCAAGTACCTGACCGAACCATGCGCGATCTTTTCGTGGAATGAGGAAGCCGTCGTGGAAGCCTTCCTCGCCAGCGCGGGCAGGCACCCTCACAGCGTTGGCATACGGAGGGTTCCTCTTCGACGGCACTGCGTCCGCACTATCGCGTCCTGTGACCGATCGCTCAGGTAACAGCCCCTGGCCCGGTGCCTGCAGAGCGTGGACTGTGGTGCCCTCCTTGGCCAGCAGCTCGGTGGACATCAAGAGGCAGGGTGTGGTGTTCCACTCGGCGAGGTGGAAATGTTCAGCGCGCTCACTGGCCCTGGCCAGTTGCTTGAAGGCTGAGCGGTCGGTCTTCCCCGTGCGCTTGGTCGTCTTCTGGTGATTTCCATTGGCCGTCACCACGAAGAGCCGGGACGGTTCGCCGGGCTTCCATGCCTCGATGAAGAAGTCAGGCCGTGGTCGAGCGCCCAGGGAAGGCCGCGGGCCGGAGCGCGCGAATCCAGCCAGCAGCACCGACTCGGCGTCGACAGTCGAGACCAGGTGATCCGGGAAGCGGGCCCGCACCGTGCGCTCTGCGATTGCCAACCCCAGCGCTCGTCCCAACTCCCGGGCCTGCATCCCCCTGTAGGAGAGTTCTGGGTTCTGCCCCTCCTCGGTGAGAGCCAGGTAGCCACTGGCACCGGCTCCCAGGGCCTGGCAGTACTTCAGGGCCTGCCAGTGCTCGGCCAAGCCTCTTCCGCGCCCATGACGAGCCAAGGTGGCGGCTCGTGCGAAGACGCCGAGCAACTCCCAAGGCGTGGTAGCGAGATCGTTCTGTTCGGCCGTCTGTAGCGGTTCCAGCCCGGGCTTACGAGGAACTCGTTCCTCCTCGCCTCGCTCGCGTGCACGTTTGCGGGCGATGGCTGTGGCTGCCCTGTCGGTGTCCATCACCAGCGAGGCTGTCGAATTGACGCGTACGGGGATCTGGTGACGCAGTAGTGCGAGGATGCTTTCCGCAGGTACTGACATGGTGTGTCACGTTATGGAGGGGAGAGCGGGCGCACGCAAGTGCGCATGGGCGCTCAGGGGTCTCCCGGTAGGCGGACTGCTACTCGGATGGTGCCCCTCCGGTCCGCAGCCCCCGGCGGGTGCACAGTGTGCACCCGTTGTGCACCAGGCCCGTCATCAAGGTCACATATTCGCAGGTCAGAATGGCTTCCGTGCTGTACTTCGACATCTAGAAAGTAAAGTTCGAACTCGGCGTGCAGTAGCCGAGAGCCTTCGAGTGGTTGCTTCCGTCCGTCATCGATGGAAGCAACCACTCATCGCGTTTTCCACAGGTCGAAGTTCGCCTCGAGCGACAAAGCGCGCCGTGATGTCAGTCGGTAGCGGCACGGAAGACCACACCGGCACGCGCCAGGGACCGAGCCGGAACGCCAGCGAACGAGCCGGACGGGGGAACGCGGTCAAAAGTGCGATCGGAACGGGTGGAGAACTTCCGAGTGCACATCTCCGAGTGCACATCACTGGGAGTCGGTCACGCAGGGACGCGTCCGGGGCCCAGCCGTCAGCGCGCGTGGCGTCCGGGCCCAGGCCCGGTCAGCGCTTCTTGGTCTTCCTCTTCTGCCTCGCCGTCCACTCACCTCGGTGGAGCTGGCAGCGGGAGTAGCCGATCATCGCTGGCTTCTGACACGGCTTGCCTGTCGTGGTCTTGGTCGATCCGCACTTGACTTGCTTGGCCATGTGCCCTCCCGCCCCTTCGGTGCACTGGGCACATGGTCACGGGCAAGCAAGACCGGCGTCCTGTGACCCACGCATTTCGGCTGATTCGAAGTCCTGAAGGGCTGGATGACAGCACCCAGGCACACGGGAAGCAGGCGTACGGCGAGAGACGGCCTCGCACGAGCGCGAGGCCGTCTTATGGTTGTTCTCAGTCAACGTTGGTCGTGTAAAGCCTCCAGGCTGGGTAGCGACGAGCGCTGCCTTGCTCGCCGCCGTCCAGAAGCTTCCTACGATGCGACTTCAGCCGTAGGTGGTGTGCCGGATCGCCGGTCTCCTCCGGTCCCGGATCGAAGAGCACGGCACTGTGCGTGGTGCCGTCGGCATCCCGCACCATTGCGTCAGCCGGGCGCCCGTTGACGTTCTCGCCAAGGGTTTGTTGCTGTAGTTTGGGCGCAGCGCCGCTGCGGCAGCGTGTCTCGCTGCATCCGGTCCCGGCGCCGGAGCGAGCAGTGGGCTCTTGAGAGTCACCCGCAGTTGGTAGTTAGTACGCATCAGGACATCCGATCTGTCTCTCCTGTCGTCGCCGGGCGGCAAGTGGAAGGGGCAAGGTATGTCCAAGTCGCGCAATGCCAACACTCTGGCGAAGAAATTTGTTCGCCGGACGCCGCTCAAACAGGCGACTGCTTCAAGACTGGCGAAGCAGGTCCATGTCTACCTCGGGTCCTCGGTCGTAGATTCCCCCGACCCACGCCAGCGCTGTCTGGAAGCACACATTGCCCACGTGTTGGCCAGCGGCTTCAAGGATCGTCAGCTCAATGGTGCTCTTCTTGGTGTGCGAGAAGCAGAGCCGGAGGGTCAGAGCGTGAAGCTGGCCCTGGAGTCCGACATGGCGGACGAGGTTCTACGTGAACTCCTCCCGCGGTTCGACCACTACTACGGTGGCGTGCGCGGGGTCGCCGGCCTGCGCGTTCGGGGCAACGAAAGGGAGTTGAACCTCCATGACGCGGCCAGCTCGGCTCACGTCACCGTAACGCGTGCGGATGGTGGCCCCATCCGTCTGCCTTCCGCGCGCGACGGCGAGGTGCTTCTCTGGAAACGAGTTCCCGGTGGCCTCTCTCGCGACGAAAGGCAGGAGGCTGAGGAGTGGACAGTCTCGCGAGGGATCGAGGACCTGCGGGTGCGGGATTTGCTGCTGAGTCGAATTCTGCGCCTCCCAGGGTTGGTCAACAGGGCTGCAGAGCCACACGGATTCGCCAACTGCTACACACATCACGCCGGTGATCTCGTGATCGAGTGGTGCTGCGGCGACACCGTTGAAGCGCTCTGTGCGGTTCTCTTGGCCCACGGCTTCGCTGACGACGTGCCCCGGGCGAAGGCGATCGAGTTGATCTCACGGCACTCTGCTCATCTCGGCGATCGCACTGTGATCTTGAATCGCCACGGGTCATGTCTGTACGGCCGCAGTGCTGAGGATGTCGTGGAGTCCATCAAGGAGGGTTACGAGTCATGACCCTGTCCGGGATGGCGCTCGTAGTACCGGCGTGCATGGTCCTGGGAGTCGTCGCACGCTACGTACGGGATCTGGCGGTGCTTCGCCGCCTGGAACGACTTCTAGCGGGCTGTGACCAAGGGCAACGAGTTGAGGTCTGCCGGATCCTCGCTGCCTCATTGCACACGGCTGGGAGAGCAGAGCCGCGGGACGAGCTACCTCCCAGCGAGCCAGCGGCGCGGTGAGGTGTCTGGCCTCCGGGATGCGGAGGATTCCGCCGTGCCGCTGTGTGGGGTGTGTTGGCTCGCGGAGGGCTCGGGGGCGGTCGCGTGGTGGGATTCACGTGGGTGGGATCTCTGCGGGGACCGGGCCTCCTGGGGCTTGTGGGGGTGCGGACGGGGCGGGCTTGTGTACGTGCAGGTTGCCGCCCTGGACCGCGAAGACGTTGCCGGAGTCGTGGGCGGTGTTGGTCTGGGCGCGGACGGATGCCGGGCGAGCGTCCGGTAGGGCGGCGCCGACCTCGGCGGCCAGGTGGGCGAGGGGCTCGCGGCAGGAAGGGTCCCTGCGCAGCAGGGCCGCCAGTTCCAGGACCCAGTAGCCGAACAGCGCCTGCCGGACGTCGTCCGGGAGGGCGGCCTCGCGCACGAGGGCGGCGTTGCCGTCGAGTTGGGCCTCGATCGCGGGCCGGCGATTTCGGTCGGCCCGGTGGAAGAGCCTGAGGACGGCGTCCCTTGTGCCCTGCCACAGGTCTGTGGCCATTGCCGTGACCACTGCCGCGGCTCCCGCTTCGGCCAGCGTGGTCAGCTCGTCGTTCACAAGCGCTCCTTCACGGCTTTCCGGTGATGTGGATGTTCTGCGTACCGTGCTGTGTCGCGTAGACGACGCCGTTTCCCGATGCGTTGTTCACCATCTTCGGTCGGCCGTCAGCCTGTTCGCTGTCCGCGCGGTCCTGGGTGGGTGCCGGCGGCACGGCCGTGCCGCCGGGCAGGTGGAGCCAGGCGTGCGCGGTGTATTCCTTCTCGGTGAACGTGACGTTGCGGAAGGCGTCCGGATCGACTCCGGGATAGCCGTGCCGCACCGTCTCGTCGTAGAAGTGCGGTGAGACGAGGAGCGCGGCGGTCACGGTTTCCGGGGCCTGTGCCAGGGCGGTCCGCACCGGTGCCGCGTCGAGCAGCCGGGCCAGGACCTCCAGGGGGTGGCCGGTGACCTCGCCTGCCGGACCGAGGCGGACGTCACCGGCGTGCAGCGCGATCCGTACCCGGATCCGTGTCAGCGGTCCCGCCGTGCGGTTGTGCGCGCGGAGCCGGACCGAGAGCTCGTGCACCAGGGGGTGGATCAGCGCGCTCTTCTGCCCACCGGGCGGCAGGGTGACCCGCATGCCGTCGCCGAGGTCGTCGCGCAGGCACGCCTCCCAGTCGAACCCGCTCTGCTCGAACGACGACCTGAGTGCCGTCGACAGTACGTCGCGGATCTGCCAGAACGCGACGTTTCCGCGTCCGGCCGAGTGCTCGATGTCCACGGCCAACAAGGCCCGGTACTCCACCTCTTGCGCCATGCGCTCCTCCTGGGGCAGGTAGCCGTCGGAGCCAAGTGTCCGGCTGCGTCCGACGCGGCGGTACCCCTCGCTGCCTCATGCCACTCTGGCCCGGATGAGGGGCGGACATCCCGTCGCAATACGGGATGTCCGTATGGGAGGTGTCCGGTGCGGGTGCCTGATACGGGTTGTTCGACGGGGGTGTCGGTCCGGAGGGGCGGGGCGTGTGTCGGCGGGGACGGCGTCGTCGGTGTGCTGGAGGCGCACAATGGCGCCGGTGGTACACCTTCGGCGTTGGTGGGGGCGGAGCATCCATGGTCAACAGGGAGACCGGCCGAGGAACCGGTGGTCGGAGGCCGCGGGACGAGTGGGCCTGGCCGGCGTCCGGCCTGCTCGGTGGCCTCGTCCGGGGAGAGCGGGAGCGGCTGCTCGCCCTCGGCGCCCAAGTGCGGTACGAGGCCGACCGCGTGCTCATGCGGGAGTCGGAGCAGGCCGGTTTCGTGGTGATCCTGCTCGACGGTGTGGTCAAGGCGACCGGACGTACCCACGACGGCCGGGATGCCCTGCTGGCCGTCCGGATGGGCGGGGATCTGGTCGGTGAACTCGCCGTGATGGACGGCGGGTTGCGCTCCGCGACGGTCACCACCTGCGGGCCCGTTGCCGCCCGGATCGTCACCCGTGGCGACTTCCTCGACTGCCTGCGACGGCATCCCGGGATCGCCCACGCGGTCAACGCCTCCATCGTCACCAAACTTCGCGCCGCCAACAGCCATCGCATCGACTTCACCGGGTGCGACGCCTCCACCAGGTTGGCCCGGGTGCTCCATCAGATCGCGATGGCCTACGGGGAGCGGGCCGGCCAAGGGGCCGTGATCCGCTGGCCGATCACGCAACCGGAACTGGCCACGCTGTCCGGCGCGGCAGAGCCCACCGTGCACAAGGCGCTGCGCAGACTTCGCGAGACCGGCGTGGTCTCCACGGGCTACCGGTCCATCAGAGTCGACGACCTCGCCCTCTTGAGCAGCCTCGCCTTCGATCAAGACTGAGGGGGGAGGGGGAGAGGGAGGGGGGACGACCGTCGGTTGTGGCCCGGGCCCGGTGGTGCGGGCGCGCGACGGTGGAGCAATTGAGCAGAAACCGTCGTGTGACGGTTTTGCCGCCGGGGACGGCCCTTAGCGTGGCGCTGGGAGGCCGACGGCCGGTAGCGGGTGCGCGGATGGGACTCGCGCGGCGCCGCCCTTCCCTCGCGGAACAGGTGTCGGTAGTGGCGCACTCGCCATGGCGAGCCGTCAGGGGGCGGTCGCACTCCTCGCGACCGGGAGAGGCGGAGTGGTGATCGAAGAGCCCGACAAATCCGGTGAGTGCAGTGAGTCCAGTGAAACTGGTGAGGCCGGTGACACGGCGGCCGGTCCGGGTGCGGATACTCCGGGCGTAGGCGGTCCGGGGACAGGCGGTCCGGGTGCAGACGGCCCCGACGGAAACGCACGCGCCGCGTACCGGATCGGTATCGGCGGGAACGCGGCAGGGCCGGTGATCGCGGGCAACCACAACGTGGTGGTCGATGCGCAGCACGGCTCGACCGTGACCCTGCTCGTGGAACAGGAACGCCCGCGACCGGTGCGGCGGGACCGGGTCGCGCTGCTGCCGCGGCGCCAGCACGACCTCGTGGGCCGGGACGCCGACGTCGCCGCGCTGGCCGGCGCCGTCCGAACCGGCGGTCCGGTGCAGCTGTTCGGGCCGCCGGGGGTGGGCAAGAGCACGCTCCTGCGGCATGCGGCACGCCACCTGGCGCCGGGACCGGACGGGGTGCTGTTCCTGACCGCGGCGCATCGGGAGGTCGGCGACCTGGCCCAGGAGCTGTTCGAAGCCTGTTACGAGGCCGCAGGGTACGCGCCGTCGACCGCCGAGCTGCGGCGGCTGATGACCGGCGTGCGGGTGACCGTGTATGTCGACAGTGCCGACCTGACCTCCGAGCAGCTGACGGAACTGGCCGACTCGGCCCCCGATGCCACCTTCGTCGTCGCCAGCCGCGAGAGGTCGTTGCTGGGCGACGGCACGACACTGGAGATCAAGGGCCTGGGCCGTGCGGCGGGACTGGATCTGCTGACCCGGGAGCTTCAACGCCCCTTGCTGGAGAGTGAAATCGATGTCGCCGGCGACCTGTGGCGCACCGCGCTCGGCCGGCCCCTGCTGCTGTTGCGGGCCGCCGGGCTCGCCCGGTTCGACCCCTCGGGGGAAGCGGCACTGCCCAGGCCCGGCGCGATCGCGGACCTGCTGCCGCTGTTGTTCGACCAGCTCGACACGGCGGCGATGAACACCCTGCATCTCTTCGCGACGCTGGGCGACGCCGAGTTGGACCCGACCCACGTCGGTGCCCTGACCGACGAACCGGGCCCGGCCGCACTGTGCGGTCGGCTGGCCGACCTCGGCCTGGTCATGCCCACGGAGCTCGGGTACCGCTGTGCGCCGGATGCCGTCGAGGCCCTGCGTCAGCGGCTCCCCAAGCCCTTCCCCGCCGACCGGCTGTGCGGATACTTCGCCCGGTGGGCGACGCAGTCGACGACGACTCCCGACCAAGTCGCCGCCCACGGCCGGGCGTTGGAGGCGGCGGTGGAGCTGGCCGAACTCACCGGCCGGCCGGACCTCGCAGTGAAGGTCGCGAGGGCCGCTTCGCCCACGTTGGCCCGCTCCCTGCGGTTCGGCGTGTGGGGCCGACTGCTCGGCCGTGGCTGGGTCGCCGCCAACCATGCGGGCGACAAGAACGCCATGGCGTATTTCACCCACGAGGAAGGCATCCGCTCCCTGCTGACCGGCCGGCGCGTCATCTCCGCGGTCCTGTTGGCCGAGGCGGTGCTGTTGTGGCGGGAGTTGGGCGACACCCACGGCGCGAACGCCGCGGTGCACGCTCAGCAGTACGCACCGCCGCCGGCGCATCCTGCCGGGCCTCCCGCACCGCACGACGCCGGAGGGCACGCCGCGACCGGGCATGGGACGGCCGGGCACGGCGGGGCCGGACACGGCGCGGGGAGCCACGCGGCGGGGAGCCATACGGCGGCCGGGCAGGGCGGTGGCAGTGGAGGCACTCACGCCGCGGCCGGGCAGAGTGGAGGTACCCACGCCGCGGCCGGGCACGGTGGGGGTACCCATGTCGTAGCCGGGCACGGTGGGACCGCAACGAGTCATGCCGCGGTGGGACACGGTGCGACAGCCCACCCGGCGGCGGCGCATATGGCAGCGCTCGGGAAGAGCGCCGCTCCGCATGTGGTGCACGGCCTGGGGCACGGCGTGGGGCACGCCGGCAGCATCGCCGCCGGAACCGCGGGAGCCACGGGAGCCGCCGGAGCCACCGGAACCGCCTCCATCGGCACCGCGGTCGCCGTGGGCACCAAGGGGGTCTCGTTGCTCAGCGTGATCCTTGCCGTGACCGCCGCCGTCACCGCCGCCGTCATCGGGGGAATCGCGTTCCTGAGCCCCGCGCGGGGGGCCGCCGACCTGGCGGGAAACTGGCGGGACGGCCAGGGCAACGAGTTCAGTATCGTCGCGTCGGGATCCGACTCGTACATGTTCCGGGTGCGCCCGCCCTGCGCTGGTAGCACCGCCGGAGAAGACGCACAGGTCACCGGCAGCGACGGCACCTACAGCGGCTCGGTGCCCCTATTCGACGAGAACAGCAGCGGCTGCAGCTCGGTCCTCGCCCATACCGGCATCACGATCACCCTCGCTTCCGACGGCGCCAGTGCCGAGGCCGTGCAGACCCTGCCGTCAGGTCTGCACGGAGAGTGCCACAACTGCGGGACGCAAACGTGGACCCGCGTCTCCTCCCCCTGAACGACTACCTCCCCGATCAACGACGATCTCCCCGAAGGAGCTTGCGCCATGGCACCCGCAGCAGGCGACCGGTTCACGATCCGGATCGGCGGCGACGCCTCCGGTCCCGTCGTGGCCGGCCACGAGAATCACGTCGAGGTCCATCAAGACCCGCCCGACGCCCGGACCGGGAGCACGCCCGCCCAGGAGGAGCAGCCGCCCGGCCCGACCCAGACCAACACCGCGAAGGATCACGCGAGCGTCTTCACCGTCATGAACGGGGAGTTGCACATCCACCACGACGGCCCCACGGCGCCGGACCAACAGTGACCGTGCCTCGATGGCCGCCCGGGGCACTGAGCGCCCCGGGCGGCCATCGGGTGAACCGGGCGGTGACCGTCAGCAGTTGTCGTAGATCAAGGCGCGGACCAGGCGGCAGGTGGTGTCGGACGGGCGGTGGACGCCGATGGCGAGGGCGGTGGTGCGGATCGTGGTGTTGGTCGCGTGCTCGGGGCGGTAGACGCCGGTGTCGAGGAGGGCTATGGCCAGGCGCATGGCCTTCAGGCGGCGGTTGTGGGATTCGTACCGCTCGCGGGGCCAGCCGGCCGGGAGCGGTTTCTTGGGCAGCGGGTGGGCCGGGAGGGGTTTCGTCATGAGTGTGGCAGCAGCCATCCGGCGGACCTCCTGGAGCTTCGATGAACCCTCACTTACTGGTTCCCATTTTACCGCCGGGCACTGACAAAAGCCCCTGGCCAGGGGGGATTTGCCGGTGCGGGGGAGGAAGCGGGAGGGAGGGTTTTATGGGGTGGGTTCCGGGGCGGTTCGGGAGGTGGGGGCGGTGCGGGTGCGGAGGAGCTTCTTGTCGGGTTTGCCTACGGGGGTGAGGGGGATGGCGTCGAGGACGTGGACGGCGGTGGGGGCGTAGAGGGTGCCCTTGTGGGTGGTGATGAACGCGCGGAGGGCGGTGAGGGAGACCGCGTCGGCGGGGTGGCCGGGGGCGGGGACGACGGCGACGTGCACCTCCTCGGTCTCGTCGGGGGTGCGGACGCCGTAGACGGCTGCGTGGGCGACGGCGGGGTGGGTGTGGAGGAGGTCTTCGAGCTCGGCGGGGTGGACGTGGCCGCCGACGACGATGATCACGTCCTTGAGGCGGTCGACGAGGTAGAGGCGGCCGTCGGCGTCCAGGTAGCCGACGTCACCGGTGCGCACCCAGCCGTCGTGGAGGACCTGGGCGGTGAGGTCGGGGCGCTTCCAGTAGCCGCTCATCACGCCGGGCGAGTGGACGTGGATCTCGCCGCTCTCCCCCGGCGGCAGGTCGCGGCCCTCGGTGTCGCGGATGGCGACGGTGACCCCGGACATCGGGCGGCCGACGGTCATCGGGCCGTCGGTGCGGATGTCGGCGTGGTCGGCGGGACCGGCCTCGGTGATCGACAGCGCCTCGGACTGGCCGTACAAGCCGTAGAGGACCGGGCCGAGGACCTCGGCCGCCTGGCGCATCCGGGGCGCGGAGGCGGGACAGCCCCCGTAGGAGATGCGGGTGAGGGAGCTGAGGTCGGTGGTGGGGAGGGTGGGGTCGTCCAGGAGGCGGTAGAGGAGCGGCGGCAGCAGCCAGAGGTGGGTGATGCGTTCGTGGGCGACGGTGGCCAGGACGGCGGTGGGGTCGAAGTCCTGGTGGAGGACGACGCTGCCGCCGGCCACGAGGGTGGCGTCGGCCACGATGCCGGCCAGGTGGGCCAGTGAGGTGCAGGCCAGGAGGCGGGGCGGGTCGCCGGCGGCCTCCCAGGGGAAGCCGCCGAGCATCGCGGCCATCGGGCCGTGCGCCATCCGTACGCCCTTGGGGACACCGGTCGTGCCACCGGTGTGACGGATGCACCAGTCGTCTTCGGGGCGGGCCGCGCCGGTGACGGCCGGGGTGGCGGGGAGGGCGGCGCAGTCGGCCAGCAGGTCGGGGCCGAGGGGGGCGGCGCCGGCGGTGAGCGGGCCGAAGGTCATGACCCGGGGGTGGGGGCCGGTGAGTCCGTCGAGCAGGGCGCGGGCGGTGTCGTGCAGTTCGGGATCGACCAGGAGGACGGCGGTCTCCGCGCTCTCGGCCACCACGGACAGTGTTTCGGCGGCCATCCCGTCGTAGAGGAGCACCACCCGCGCGCCCAGGAGGCTGACGGCGTAGCGGGCGGCGAGCGCTTCGGGGCGGTTGCGGCTGAGGAGGGAGACGGTCCGGTCGCGGCCGACGCCGTGGGTGCGGAGGACGGCGGCCATGCGGTGGACGGTGGCGTGCAGGGCGCCGGCGGTGACCTCGTGGCCGTCGGCCGCGGTGACGGCGGGGCGGTCGGGGTCGCGGGCGAGGGCGGTGAGGACGAGGTCGACGTAGCTGGTGAAGGGCGTGGTGTCGGGGGATGCGGGAGGGGCGGGGGTGGTGGACTGGTGGGTGGTCATGGTGGGCTCCTTCGGGCGGGCGGTCTGGGACATCTCGGTTGGTTGTGACGTTAGGCGGGGTTGGTCATGTATTCCATGACCAAATGCGCCATGTGATCATGCAGTTGGCGTTATGAGGTGGCGCCCGGAGGGGGTAGCGGGTGGCGCAGTGACGGTGGGATTCCGCATGACCGTGCGGAGGTGCCGGTGCTAGGTTCCCGGGGCCGGCCGCGGGACTCCGGCGCGACTTCCGGACCTGCTCTGTCAAGCAACGATTCGCTGTTCGCGCCCCTATTCCCCGGCCGGTTTCCAGCAACGGGGAAGAGTCGGGTTCGGGGGGACGCCGTGGGGAGCCGGGAGACGCGGGCGGAGGCGCTGGCGGCCGAGGACGTGCTGCTGTTCGTGAATGCCGCGGTCACCGCCACCGGGCAGCGCGAGTTCCGGTCCGACGCGGCGGAGCAACGGATGTCGCTGGACTTCCTGCACGCCTACGTATGCGGCAACTACCGCCCCCTGTACGCCGCTTCGCTCGCACTGGACGTCAACGACCACAACGCGGCGCTGATCGTGCGCCGACTGCTGGAGACGGCCGGTGCGGCGACCCCGGAGGAGCGGCGCACCGAAGGGCGGCTGATCGCGGCCCGGTTGGCGCGGCTGCCGGCCCCTCGGGTGTACCGGCTGTTCCGGGCGCTGCGGGACGCCCGGGTGAACAACCGCCGGACCCGCGCGATCATGCGGGACTGGCTCGCCGCGCGCCCGGACCCGGCGCTGGACGCGGTGAAGTACCGCGCGGGGCTGGCGGGGGCGGCGCGTCACGCGCACCTGCCGCTGGCCGGTCTCGCCGGTGGTGAGCTGGGGGACTTCCTGTTCGCGCCGGGCCGGCGCGCGCACTACGGAACCCCACTGCTGGATGCCTGGCGGCGGGCGCACTACGAGCAGGCCGCGCTGTACGCACTGCCGTTCACGGTGGCCGAGGGGTTCGCCGCCCGGCACGGGATCGACCGCCGCGCCTTCCTGGAGCGGATCGCGCCCCGGATGACCCGACTGGAGCGGCTGCGGATCCAGGGGTCGGCGCGTACCCATCGGGCCAGTGTGGCGACCGATCTGGCCGCCCTGCCGCTGACCCGGTTGGCGTCGTACGTCCTCGGGCTCCCGTTGGACGACCGGGTCGCGCGCCGGGCCGAACTGACCGGTGCGCTGCGGGCGGCGGCCCGGCGCGCGGCGGGTGCGTGGGCGGGCACCTGGGGGCGGGTGACGGCCGTCCTGGACGACAGTTTCTCCGCGACGGGGTCGGGGCAGAAGCGGCAGCGCCCGCTGGCGGTCGCGCTGGCCTGTCACTTCTTGTTGGAAGCGCTGGCGGGGACATATCGCCCGCTGTGGACCTCGCGGCGGGCGGACGCGCTCCTGGTGTACCCGTACGGGGCGACGCCCCTGGGGACGCGGGTGCTGGACGCGCTGGAGACCGGGCCGGAGCGGCTGGTGATCGTCTCGGACGGCTGGGACAACGCGCCGCCCGGTCTGGCCGGCGAGGTGCTACGGGTGTGGCGGACCCGGCTCGACCCCCGGGGCGAGGTTGCGGTGCTGCACCTCAACCCGGTGTACGACGCGGCGGACTTCACCGTCCGGCGGCTGTCGGCCGCGGTGCCCACGGTGGGCGTGCGGCGCGCGGAGGACCTTCCGGCGCTGGCGCAGCTCGCGCGGTTCGCGGAGGGGCGCACCGGGCTGGCGGAGCTGCGGGCCCATCTGGAGGAGCGGGTGCGGCAGTTCCTGTGGGCGGCCCAGGCCGCGGCGGGTACGAGGGGCGGTGCGGGGTGAGCAGGCTGGATCTGGGTGGGCTGCGGGCCCGTCCGGCGCAGGTGTGGGGTGCGGTCCGGCTGGTTCCGCTGGTGCGTGACGTGCCGGTCGAGGACCTGCGGCTGCACCGGGAGGTGTACGGGGGCGGGGGGCCGGCCACGGTGGCGGCGGACCGGGGTGCCGCGTACACCTCGTACATTCCGCATGGTTTCGTGGCGAACTGGACGGCCGATGGGTCGCCGGCGGCCTCGTACGGCGCGCAGCTGAGCGACGGGAGCCGCCCGGTGGCCTGCGCGCCGCTGCACTTCCCGCGCAAGCTGGTGCAGCGGCAGCAGCAGCGCGGTCGGCGACCGGCGCGCGACGGGGCCGGCCCGGCGGGGCTGCGGTTCCTGCCGCTCCACCTGGCGCTCGACGGCTATCTGGCGCTGCACTTCGGCGGCCCGTCCGTGGTGTGGGAGGAGTGGACCCACCGGGCGGTGCGGGCGGGACTGTCACCGCGTGCGGAGACGGCGTACCGCGGCGAGGAGGTGGCCGGACTGGCCGATGCGCTGCGGATCTTCGAGATCCACCCGGGTCAGTGCGGGGTGCTGGTGTACGTGGCGGACGCGCTGGCCACCGCGTTCGTGGTGCCGCACCCGGACGACTACCGGGCGCTGCACCCGTCGCTGCTGCACCACCTCTATGGCGAGCTGATGTACCAGTACGCGTTGTACGGCGGGCCGGTGCCGGAGTTCTCGGCCCGGATCGGCGGGGAGTACGTCACCTCGCTCGGGGAGCTGCGGGCGGCGGCCGAGCGGGCCCGGCAGGAGTGGGAGGCGCAGCACGCCGAGTTGATGGCCGGGGAGCTGCTCGACGCGTCGTACGACGTGCGGCAGGTGTACCGGATGGGTCGGTTCCGGCTGTCCCGGTTCCTGCCGCCGTTCGCGCTGCACCGTCCGCAGCACATCGGCGAGGTCATCACGGACAAACGGGGTGAGGTGGCGTATCTCATGACGTTCCGGCTCTCCGACAAGCAGGTGCGGCGCGGCCACGTGCTGCACCAGCTCGCCGCCCACGCATGGCACGTCGGCGACACCGCGGCCACCCTGGGCATCGACGCCGCGGAACTGATGCGCCGGGTCCGACACTTGGGGTTCGAGGGGTTGCTGCGGGAGCACGGCTGAGCGCCACACAACGGAATGCTAGGCGTTTTGCGCCGAATCGTCGCAGAATCAGAGGATGTCCGACTGGGTAACCTGCGGTTCACATACGGGCAACGGACGGGAAACGGCCTGTTGCAAGAGTGCTCCAGTACGCCCGCACGCGTACCCGCACCGACCCGTATAAGAGGACCCCCGTGACCATCAAGGCCGAGTACATCTGGATCGACGGCACCCAGCCGACCGCCAAGCTCCGTTCCAAGACCAGGATCCTGACGGACGCGAGCTCGCTGCCGCGCTGGGGCTTCGACGGATCCAGCACCAACCAGGCGGAAGGCCACTCCTCGGACCTCGTGCTCGACCCGGTGTTCAGCTGCCCGGACCCGATCCGCGGCGGCGACCACCTGCTGGTGCTGTGCGAGGTGCTCAACACCGACCTCACGCCGCACTCCTCCAACACCCGGGCCCTGCTGCGCCCCGTGGCGGACCGCTTCGCCGGGCAGGAGCCGATCTTCGGCATCGAGCAGGAGTACACCTTCCTCAAGGGCGACCGCCCGCTGGGCTTCCCCGAGGGCGGCGGCTTCCCCGCTCCGCAGGGTGGCTACTACTGCGGGGTCGGCGCCGGCGAGATCTTCGGCCGGGAGATCGTCGAGCAGCACCTCGACCGCTGCCTGGCGGCCGGCCTCGGCCTGTCCGGCATCAACGCCGAGGTGATGCCCGGCCAGTGGGAGTTCCAGGTGGGCGCGCTGGCGCCGCTGGTGGTCTCCGACCACATGTGGGTGGCGCGCTGGCTGCTGCGCCGCACGGCGGAGGAGTACGACGTCACCGCCTCCCTGGACGCCAAGCCGGCCCAGGGCGACTGGAACGGCGCGGGCGCGCACACCAACTTCTCCACCCGCTCGATGCGCGAGGGCTACGACCCGATCATCACCGCCTGTGAGGCGCTGGGCGAGGGTGACAAGCCCCTGGAGCACGTCCGCCAGTACGGCACCGGCATCGAGGAGCGGCTGACCGGCGCCCACGAGACCGCGCCCTGGCACCAGTACTCCTACGGGGCCTCCGACCGCGGCGCCTCGGTGCGCATCCCCTGGCAGGTCGAGGTCGAGAAGAAGGGCTACATCGAGGACCGGCGGCCGAACGCCAACGTGGACCCGTACGTGGTGACGCGGCTGATCGTGGAAACCTGCTGCACGGAGCTGGAGCGGCGCGCGCAGGTGTGACCCACCGCCCGCCGGAGCGCGGGGCCGAACGGGGCCGGACCGGCGGGTCCGGCCCCTTCCGCATGCCCGGACAGCACCGGCGGGCGGCCACGGACCGCACGGCCGGGGCCGGTTGTCAGTGCCGGATGGCACGCTGGACCCATGCTTGCGATCACCGTCACGACCGAGTCCGGACCGGCCCTCGCCCGCCCGTCCGCGGACGAACTGGCCGCGCTGCTGCGGCGGCTCGGCGCCGACGGCGACCACTTCGCCGTCGTCGAGCGGATCCCCGGCGCGGACCACGTCTTCCTCCAGACCTGGCGGGAGGGCGACGGACCGTTCGCCGTGGAGTACCGCGACGGCGGACCGGACCGGCACTTCCGGGCCGAATGCGCCGACGCCGACGCGGTCACCGACGTCTTCCTCGCCTGGGCGCGCGGCCCGGAGTCCTGGCGGACCGCGCTCGACTGGCGGCCGGCGGACCTGTACGCCACGCCCGGGCTGGATCCGGCGACCCGCGCGGCGGCCGAGCGGCAGGCCCGCACGGACATCCGGTCCGGCTTCCGGACGTCCGAGGAGGTCGCGCAGGGGGTGTGCGACGCCTTCGACCCCGACGGGACCCCGGTCACGTTGGAGGAGGCGCGGCGGATCGTGGCGGGCCTGTGGGAGGAGCGGCTCGCCGAGCAGGCGCAGTGGCCCCGGGAGACGGACCCGGACCGGGTGGCGCGGGCGTTCGGCGCGCTGACCGCGCAGGGGCTCACGGCCCGGATGAACTTCACCTGTTGCAGCGGCTGCGGACTGGCCGAGATAGGCGCCGAACGAGCCGACGGCGACCGGGGCTTCGCCTTCTTCCACTACCAGGACACCGCGGCCGCGGCGGACGGGTACGGCCTCTCGGTGCGCTACGGCGCGTACGCGGACTCCGGGGCGGAGGGCGCCGCGGTCGGGCGGACGGTGGCGGCCGCGCTGACCGACGCCGGCCTGGCGGTGGAGTGGAACGGCGACCCGGCGAAGGTCATCGAGGTCACCCCGCTCCAGTGGCGCAAGCGGCTGCCGGCCGGGGTGTGAGGCGACGACGAGGAGGGGGCACGGGGATGTACGGAACCAAAGGCGGACACCGGGTGCGGAGCGGGCCGTGGCGCGGATTGCCGCCCTGGGTGACGCCGTTGTACGTGGGGGCGCTGCACCTCGGGGCGTGTGCCACCGCCCGGCTGCCGGGGCCGCGCCGCACCGAGCTGCTCCGGGCGCACTCCACCAATGTGGCCAATCTGCGCGCCGGCCGGTGGAGCACGCTGGCCACCAGCGCGGCCCTCGTGGAGGAGCCGCTGCCGGCGGCGTACGGGGCCGCGCTGCTGGCGACGCTCGGGACGGCCGAGGCGCGGTGGGGCGCCGGGCGCGCGGCAGCGGTGTTCGCGGCCGGGCACCTCGGCGCCAGCCTGCTGGTCCACGCCGGTCTGCGGGCGCGCCCGGGGGCCCGACGGGCCGCCACCCCACCGCAGATATCCGAGGCGCCCGGCGGGACCGGCGGCACCGCGCACGCCATCGACGTCGGGGCGAGCTACGGCTTCTACGCCACCCTCGGCGCGCTGGCCGCGTCGCTGCCGCACCGGGGCGCGCGGGCGGCGGCGACCGGCGGGCTGCTGGCGCTGGGCGCGATGCCGGTGGTCCGCCGCGGCCGGACGTTCACCGACGCCGGACATCTGACGGCGCTGGTGCTCGGAGTGGCCATGGGGGCCGCCGGGATACCCGTCCGAGGGCGAATTCCGGCCACCGGACGGAGCGCCGCCGGACCGGTCCGGTCCACAACTCCGGTACGGGCACGGGCAGTCGGGGCCGGCCCGTCACCGGCGCAGCGGACCGTGGGGCCGGCGCGCGGCGGGATCGCGTCACCACGGGGGGCGGTGTGAAAGACAGATCTATGACTGTCTGGTTCAATAGGGCCATGGCCAGCCTTACTGATACCGCGACGGGTCGCAGCGACCTTGAGCCTTTCTGGCCGTCCCGGCAGGCGCACGCTTTCGACCGTCTGTGTTGCCGCGCGCACTGAGCGCGGGCCCGCACCTCCCTCTCCGACACCGCTGACCGGTGTCCCCAGCCCTGCCCGCGCGCATGACGTCCCCCGACGATCCCCTGCGCGAAAGAGCTGACGTTCGATGACCAATCTCCGTACCGTTCCTGCCGGTTCCGCCACGGCCGCCGTTCCGCATCCGCTCCACCGCCACCGGCTGCGCGCCGTCGCACCCGACGAAGCCCTCCCCTCACCCGCCACCGCCCCCGTTGGCGGTGCTCCGCGCCACAGTGCCCAGCTGGTCGCCGAGTTGCTGCACTCCGGTGCGACCTGGCTCCCCGCGCCGCAGCACAGCCTGCCCGCCCTGCCCGGGCAGCCGCCGATGGTCGGCTACCTCGTCCTGGTGCCGGCCGAGCAGGCCCCCGCCGCGCCCCAGCCGCCCGCCGGGCCCGCCGCGGAGGCGCGGACCGGCGACCAGACCGTCCGGATCGACCCCGAGCAGCGGACCGTGCACGTCCAGGGCCGGCAGTTGGACCTGACGTACCTCGAATTCGAGCTGCTGGCCCATCTGGTCGCGCATCCGCACCGGGTGCACACCCGGGACCAGTTGGTGACCACGGTGTGGGGCTACGGACACGTCGGCGACGGCCGCACGGTCGACGTCCACGTCGCCCGGCTGCGGCGGAAGCTGGGCGTCGAGTACCGCGGATCGATCGTCACCGTCCGCCGGGTCGGCTACAAGTACGTGCCGAGCGCCTGACCCGTCCGGTCGGGCACCTGGCCGGTCCGGTCGGGCACCTGGCCGGTCCGGTCGGGCACCTGGCCGGTCCGGTCGGGCACCTGGCCGGCGTCGAGCGCCGCTCGGCCGCCGCCGAGCACCACCCGCTCGGCGGCGGCCGTCAGGGCGCGGCGGTCCAGGCCGCGGCCGGCCGTCGGCAGCGCCGGATGGACGGTGAACCGTACGGTCAGCCCGCGGGCGGCGATCACCCGGCGCAGGGACGCGGCGAAGGTGTCGGCGCCGCAGAAGGCGGCCACCGTGGTGGGGCGGCCCTGCTGCGCGTAGTCGACGGTGACCGGGCGGACGGGGGCGCCCGCGTCCAGTGCGGCCTGGAAGGTGGCCCGGCGGAAGCCGCCCTGGTCGGCGGTGCACCAGGTGGTGGCCTGGGGGAAGACCGCCACCGAACGGCCGGCGAGCAGGAGCGCGGACAGCTCCCTTACGGTGCGCGGGAGTTGGCGGGGGCTGGTGCGGTCGATGAAGTGCGTACCCGCGCGGCGGGCCAGGCCGCCGACCAGCGGCCAGTGGCCGACCTCGCGCTTGGCGAGCAGGACGGCGGGTTCGACGGCGAGCAGGGCGACGATGTCCAGCCACGAGACGTGGTTGAGGACGATCAGGGTGCCCGGGACGCGGGCCGTGCCGGGGGCGCGCTCCTCCGGCCCGGGAACCGACAGCCGGCCCGTCGCGCCCGCCCCGCGGACCTCCAGCCCGACCGCCAGCGCCGCCAGCAACGCCCGGGCGTGCGCCCCGAGCCGTACCGGGTCCGCCAGGTGCGGGCCGGCCGCCAGGGCACGTCCCACCGCGCCGGTGAACGCGGCGGCGCGGCGGGCTGTTCCGGGGAGCGGGACGGGCCGGGCGGTGTGCGCGGCGCAGTGCGGGGTGCAGACCGCGCTGACGTCGAAGGGGCCGTTCACCGCTCCCCCAGGAAGAAGCGGCGGTAGCGGTCGCCGAGCTGCTCGATGTCCAGGACGGTGAAGAAGTCGGCGACCCCGAAGTCCGGGTCGTGGGCGGGCGCGCCGCATATCCAGGCGCCGATGCGGAGGTAGCCGCGCAGCAGCGGGGGCAGTTGGGCGAGGGCGGGGCGCTCGGGCAGCGGCGCGGTGGGGTGCCAGGGGCGGCGCGGGGCGACCAGGAACGCGGGCGGCGCGGTGTAGCGGGTGCGGGCCAGCGCCCAGGCGTGGGCGGCGGCGGTGCCCCCGTCGGCGAGCGGTACGGAGGCGCAACCGGCGAGGTAGCGGTGGCCGGAGAGCAGGGTGTAGCGGGCCAGGGCCGCCCACATCCGGTTGATGACGGCGCCGTTGCGGTGGTCGGGGTGGACGCAGGAGCGGCCGGCCTCGATGAGGGCGGGGCGCACCGCGTCGAGGGCGGTGAGGTCGAACTCACCGTCGGAGTAGAGGCGTTGGCTACGGCCCGGGGGCAGCAGACGGTAGGTGCCGACGACGGCGCCGGTGGCGGTGTGGATGACGACGAGGTGGTCGGCGAGGTCGTCGACCGGGTCGATGTCGTGGCCGGGGAGCGAGCTGTCGAGGGTGGCGCCCAGCTCGTCTCCGAAGACCTGGTGGCGCAGCCGCTGGGCGGCCCGGACCAGGGCGGGGGTGTCGGCGATCAGTGCGGTGTAGTCGGGGGCGGCGGCCGGGGCGGCGGGCTGTGCGGCGGCGGCCGCTCCGGTGATCGGGGCCTCCCCTGCGCATGGGGGCCCACCCGCTCGAACGGAGTTGGGAGTGGGGGAGGAGTTGAGAGCTTGGGGAACGGTGCTTGCACCGGGGGCGTGGGTGTCCGGGGTGCCCGCTCCGCGGGTCGTGGTGGGTGCCGTGCTCATCAGAGCCTCCGTAGGTGGTGCTGGGTACACCCCCTCAGGGGTGCGCAACCCAATGACCTGGCGTTCTCCTACGCGGCAGACTGTCCCCGCGCCCGAGGTCCGGTCGCGTGAAGCCCAGGGAGCGTACGGATGAGGGTCCGCAGAACACTGGTCGTCGCGGCGAGGGGGCTGGCGCTGGCGGTGGCGGTGGAGGCGGGATCGGTCGTCCTGTTGGTGCTGATCCTGCTGTCGATGGCGCTCATGGTCATCGGCGTGGGGATCCTGACCACGCCGCTGGTGCTGTCGTGGGCCCGCGGCTACGCCGATCTGCGACGGGTGTGGGCGGACGAGCAGACCGGGGTGCGGATCCCGGCCGGGTACCGCCCGTTCCCTCCGGGGCTGCGGCGCGGGCCGGTGGGCCAGTGGCGGCGCTGTGCGGTGTTGCTCCGGGACCCGGCGACGTGGCGTGAACTGCTGTGGCTGCTGGTCGATCTGACGGCCGGTCTGGCGCTGGCGCTGCTGCCGTCGTCGCTGCTGGTCTACGGTGCCGGGTTCGTGCTGCTGCCGGCGGCGCAGGGGCTGACCGGACTGGGCAGCGAACTGCTCGGTTTCGGGTCGCTGACCACCGACCACCCGGTGCTGCTGGCGGTCGCGCCGGTGCTCGGCGCGGGGCTGTTGGCGTTGGCGTGGCGAGCCAACCCGGCGCTGCTGCGGGCGCACTTCCAGTTGGCGGCGGCGTTCCTGACCCCGCCGAAGGCGGAGCTGGCGGCCCGGGTGGCGCGGCTGACCGAGACCCGGCACGACGCGGTGGACGTCTCCGCGGCCGAGCTCCGCCGGATCGAGCGCGATCTGCACGACGGGGCGCAGGCGCGGCTGGTGGCGATGGGGATGAGCCTGGGCACGATCGAGGCGCTGATCGAGAAGGATCCGGCGCGCGCCAAGGAGATGGTGGGCCGGGCCCGGGCGTCGTCCGCGGAGGCCCTCACCGAACTCCGCGACCTGGTGCGCGGGATCCACCCGCCGGTACTGGCCGAGCGCGGCCTGGGGGACGCGGTGCGGGCGCTGGCCCTACGGGCGGAGGTCCCGGTGGAGGTGACGGTGGAGCTGCCGCGGCGGCTGGCGGCGCCGGTGGAGTCGGCGGCGTACTTCGCGGTCAGTGAGCTGCTGACGAACGCCGCCAAGCACTCCGGGGCCGACCGGGTCGAGGTGGACATCCGGCACGTCGACGGGCGGCTGCTGGTCACGGTGTGCGACAACGGGCGGGGCGGCGCCGGGGTGCGTCCCGCGGCGGCCGGTGGTGGTACGGAAGGGTCCGGGCTGCGGGGGGTGGAGCGCCGGCTCGGTACATTCGACGGCGCCCTCGCCGTCAGCTCTCCCGCGGGCGGCCCGACGCTGGTGACGATGGAGATCCCGTGCGCGTAGTGATCGCCGAAGACCTCTTCCTGCTGAGGGACGGGCTGGTCCGGATGTTGGAGGCGTTCGACTTCGAGATCGTGGCGGCGGTGGCGTCGGGACCCGAGCTGAGCCGGGCGCTGGCCGAACTGGAGCCGGATGTGGCGGTGGTGGACGTCCGGCTGCCGCCGTCGTTCACCGACGAGGGGTTGCAGTGCGCGCTGCACGCCCGCAAGGCCCGACCGGGGCTGCCGGTGCTGGTGCTGTCGCAGCACGTGGAGCAGCTGTACGCCCGGGAGTTGCTGGCGGACGGCAGCGGCGGGGTGGGCTATCTGCTCAAGGACCGGGTCTTCGACGCGGAACAGTTCGTCGACGCGGTGCGCCGGGTGGCCTCCGGGGGGACCGCGATGGATCCGCAGGTCATCTCGCAGCTGCTGTCGCGGCGCGCCCGGGACCGGCCGATGGCGAAGCTGACGCCGCGCGAGGTGGAGGTGATGGAGCTGGTGGCGCAGGGCCGGTCCAACGCGGCGATCGCGGCCCGGCTGGTGATCACGGAGCGGGCGGTCGCCAAGCACACCTCCAACATCTTCGGGAAGCTGGCGCTGCCGCCGTCGGACGACGACAACCGCCGGGTGCTGGCGGTCCTGGCCTATCTGGACCGCGGCTGAACGGCCCGGAAAGGGACGGCGAGGGGCTGACGCCCGCTCGCGTGCGCGGGCGACGCCTCGCTCGCGGACCCGCTACGCGCCGCCGAGCGGTCGCCGCGTACGGCTGCCGCGTACGGTCGCCGCCGGTGCGGCGAATTTCGGCCAATTGGCGCGGTGAACCGAGGGGCACGCCTCCCCTGCACCGGCCGCCGTGTGTCGCCAACTCCCGTGACGGGCACCGCGGACCGCCGGGTTCCGCCGCTGGAAGGTCTCCTGAGCGCCGCGTACGCTGACCGGCACTGCACACGAGCAAGGGGAGCAGACATGGGCACCGCAGCCGACAAGGAATGGCTCTACGGCCTCGACATCTCCGACGTCACCTGGCAGCGCCCGCCCGGTGACCCCGACGCGGAGGCGGTGGAGATCGCCTTCCTGGAGCGCGGCGCGGTGGCGATGCGCAACTCCACCGACCCCGACGTCGTCCTGCGCTACACCGAGGCGGAGTGGCGGGCGTTCGTCCTGGGCGCCCGGGACGGGGAGTTCGACCTGGACCGTCACCAGTCGGCCTGACCCCGCCATCGGGCCCGCTCGGGGTGCGGTCACCCGTCCGGGTCGGCCGGCCACCCGGTGACCATCACAGGATTCACTCGTTCCACGGAATGTGGAGCAGCAGCAGGCGGCAACCCCGCGCCCGGACCGCACCTCCCCCGTCGGGCACGCCGACGGGGGTGAGCCCATCGATGTCGAGCAGGCCGAGGCGGCCCTGGTCGAGCACTACCCCCGGCTGGCCCGGCTGGCCTATCTGGTACTGCCACCGGGCCCCAGCCGCGGTCGGCGGGTGCTGGCCGCCCACGCCGTGGTGCAGCGGGCCCTGCCCCGGCGGGCCGACCCCGGGGCCGTATTGCCCGCGCAGCGCGGCGGGGATCCGGCCGTCGACCCCGGTTACGCCCTGATGCGGCTGCGGGTGCTGCGGGCGGCACTGACCGCCGGGCGGCGCCGGTGGCAGCCGCCGGCACCACTCCCCCAGGTCTGGGGCCTGCGGTTGTTCCCGCGCTCCGGCGGCGCCGACGAACTCGCCCTGGACCAGGCCCTGTCGACGCTCTCCGGGCCGGCCCGGGCGGCGTTCGTGCTGCGCGACCTGGAGCGGCTGTCACTCCAGGAGACCCGGCGGGTGCTGGAGGCCGCGGGCGTCACCGACACCCAGGAGGCACTGGCCGAAGCGGACCGGGCGGCGCTGCCGGCCGGGAGCCGGGACCGGGCGCTGCTGGAGTCGGTGGAGTTCGACCCGTGCGCCCTTCAGGCCCGCCCGACGGACCTGATCCGGCGCCGTCAGCACGGCCGGGCGGCGCTGGCGGCCGGCGTCGCGGTGCTGGTGTGCGGGGCGCTGCTGGGCCTGCCGGGCGAGGGGTGGGGCCCGGACGGCGCCGCGGCCCCGCCGTACGCCCAGAATGCCGCGGCCGAGGCGGCCCTGGACCCGGGCCGGCTGACGGTGTCCTCGGCGACCGCCTGGAAGACCGCGGCCCGGCCGGACTTCTCGGCCTGGCCGGCCCGCGGCGACCGGACCGGCGACAAGGCGCTGCTCCGGCGGGCGTTGGCGGTGTGGGCCCGGCCCGGCGCCCGGGTACCGGTCACCGCGACGCCCGGCACGCCCACCGGCCCCGCGGCCGGGCCGCCCCAACTCCTCTTCGCGGGCGTGGTGGACCACGCCGTGGTGGTGCTCTTCCACGACGGGCTACGGGTGGTGCGGTACGCCGAGCCCACCGACGGCCAGGGGCGGGCCGACGGCTCGGGGGCGACCTTGGACTTCGCACGGACGGACGGTGCGACCGCGGAAGCGGCGAGCGTCCTGGTGGCGGGCCGCACCGAGGGCAACGTCCGCTATCTGGCCGCCCCTTGGGTGACGTCGGTGCGCCTGGTGGACCTGCTGAAGCCGGCCGCGGCGGGCCAGCCGGTCGCCGTCGGCGCCGGCGGTCTGACCGCGCCCGTTCCGGCGCCGCGCGCCGAGGAGAACTGCACCGGCTGGCCCGCCCTCCGGGTCGGCGGCCGTCTGGACGGGCAGCCCGGCGGGGTGCCGGGCGGCCGGTCCGACGGCGAGCTGCTGACCGACCTCGGGGAGCTGTCCCCCGCCCGGCTCACCTACGGGCCGCCGGATGCGCCGGGCGCGGTGTCCGGGCCGGAGGGCCGGACGGCCTGGGCGCGGACCGCCTGCCAGTTGCCCGCGGTGCGTTCGCAGGGCGTGCGGACGGTGAACACCTGGCGGTTCGCCCAGCAACAGCTCCCCGGGGGCACGGGCGTCGCGGCCTGGTTGTGCACCCGGGCGGAGACCTGGCGCGGGGCGGGCAGTCGGACGATGGCGCAGTTCCAGGCGCCGCCGCCGAGCGGGCAGCCGTACGCGGCGGGTGCGGTGACCGCCCGCGCGGACGGCGGTACCGCCTGCGGCCCGCGGGCGCCCCGGGTGCTGTCGGGCGTGCTGTGGAAGAGCACCGGCGGCCAGTGGTGGCTGCTGGCGGCGGGCAGCGAACAGGTCACGTCGATCAGCGTGAGCGGCGGGGTGCAGGGGCGGACGTCCGGCCGGCTGCTGACGGTCCCCGCGACGGCGGGCGCCCATGCCGACCTGAAGGGCGAACTGGCCGGCGGCAAGAAGATGCGCGCGCTGCGCTGAGCCCTGGCGCCGGCATCAGGCACGCCGGCGGCGGCATCGGTCGCGCCGGCGGCGGCCGATGCGGCCGGCCGGCATCTTCATCTCCGCCCGGCGCTTCGTCTCCTCGTCTCCTCCTCCCGCCCCTTCCGCTCCTCCTTTTCCGTTCTCTCCCGCTGGCGTTTTCTCCCCCTCCCGTTTCCTCGTCTTTCGGTGTCCGGGGGGTACCGGCATTCCTTACCCGCCAGTACATTGACGCCATGTCTAATACGGCCTCGTTGCGGCCCCAGCCGGTCGCGTCCGAGCACACCCCGCTGAAGGCCCGCAACGTGGCCTTCGACTGGGCGGACACCCCTCTGCACTGGATCCCCGGCGATCCGTCCAGCACCCACACGATCAACGTCCTGCACCTGCTGCTGCCGGCCGGCGAGCGCTGGTTCGTGCACGTCTACAAGCAGGCGCTGCCCTATATCCGAGACCCCGAACTGCGCGCGGACGTCATCGGGTTCATCGGCCAGGAGGCCATGCACTCGCAGGCGCACGACGACGTCCTGCCGCACCTCAAGGAGCAGGGCCTGGACCCGACCCCGTACACCGCGCAGGTCGACTGGCTCTTCGAGAAGCTGCTGGGCGACCGGACGCTGCCGCCGGGGCGGGCCCGGGAGTGGTGGCTGCGGGAGCGGGTGGCGATGATCGCCGCCATCGAGCACTACACGGCCTTCTTGGGCGACTGGGTGCTCAACGCCCAGGAGCTGGACGCCAAGGGGGCCGATCCGACCATGCTCGACCTGCTGCGCTGGCACGGCGCGGAGGAGGTCGAGCACCGCTCGGTGGCGTTCGACCTCTTCATTCATCTGGACGGCGGGTACCGGCGACGGGTGCGCACTTGGGCAACGGCCTTCTCCGCGCTGGTATTCCTGTGGCAGCGCGGCACCCGGTTCTTCATGGAGAACGACCCGACGCTCGTGGGCGGGAAGGCCGCCGTGAAGGACTTCGTACGGGGCGGACGGCAGGGTGTCCTGCCCACCACCGGGGCGATAGCGCGCTCCATCCCCCAGTACCTGAGCCGCGCCTACCACCCCTCGCAGCACGGCAGCACCGAGCAGGCCCTCGCCTACCTCGACCGTTCGCCCGCCGCGACCGCCGCCGCTGCCGCCTCCGGAGGAGCCTGAGATGTCCGCGCCTGACCGTGTCCCCCAGCCCGCCGGCCGCGGTGGCCCGTCCCTCACGGGCGTGCCGCGGCTCCGTACCGTGTTGGCGGTCGCCGGGACCGCCCTGGTGGTCCGGCGGGCGCTGCGGCGACGGATCCGGCGGTCGCCGCTGTGGCCGCTGCCCGCGCTGGAACAGCCGATATCCGGAAGGGGCCGGGGGGCGGCCCGGGGAAGGGCCTGGGCGACCAGCCGTGAACGCGACCTGACACACCTGCCGCCGGACTCGGAGCAGGGGCGTCCGGCCCCGCTGTGGCTGCGGGTGGCCGAGCGGACGGAGGTGGCCGAGGGGGTGGTGGCCGTCCGCCTGGAGGGTGAGCGGCTCCCCGACTGGGAACCAGGCGCGCACCTCGATCTCGTGCTGCCCTCGGGCACCGTGCGGCAGTACTCGCTGTGCGGCGAACCGGCCGACGCCGTACGGGCGGACGGCGGGTCGTACACCCTCGCGGTCCGGCTGATCGAGGACGGTCGGGGCGGTTCGCGGGAGGTGCACGAGGCGCTGCGCGCGGGCCTGACCGTCGAGGTGCGCGGTCCCCGCAACCGCTTCCCCCTGGAGGACTGCCACGCCTACCTCTTCATCGCGGGCGGCATCGGCATCACCCCGATCCTCCCGATGGTGCGGCAGGCCGAGGCGGAGGGGGTGCCGTGGCGGCTGCTGTACTCGGGGCGTTCGCGCGCTTCGATGCCGTTCCTGGAGGAGGTCGAGAAGCTGGCCGGGGCCGGGGCCGGGGGCGGCGTCCAGCCCGGTGGCGGCGGTGCGCCGGGGGCCGGTGGTGGACGGCTGACCGTGGTCGCGGAGGACGAGGACGGGCGGCCCGATCTGGCCGCGGCGCTCGCCGACGCGCCCCCGCACGCCGCCGTGTACTGCTGTGGTCCCGAGGCACTGATGAACGCTGTGGCCGACCTGCTGCCCAACGGGCCGGAGGGGCTGACCCTGTACACCGAGCGGTTCGCACCGGCGGGGGGCGCGACGGGGCGCGTGGTGGGGGGCACGGGGGTGGGTTCTGCTTCCGGTTCAGGGGTCGGCTCCGGGGCGGCCTCAGGGTCGGGGGCCGCGCCAGGGGCGGAGGACGTGCCGGGGTCGGGGGAAGTGCCGACCGAGGACGTGGCGTTCGAGGACGTGGCGTTCGAGGTGGAACTGCGCCGGACCGGCCGTACGGTGACGGTCCCGGCCGGCACCAGCGTGCTGCGCGCCCTCCGCGAACAGGCCCTGCCGGACCTGCCGTACTCCTGCGAGGAGGGCTTCTGCGGCACCTGCCAGCAGCGGGTCCTGGCCGGTGAGGTCGAGCACCGCGACGAACTCCTGACGGACGCGGAACGCGAGGACTCGCTGCTGGTCTGTGTGTCCCGGGCGAAGCGGGGGACGGGGCTGGTGCTGGACCTTTGAGTCCGGGCGGCTGAGTCCGGGCGGCTGAGTCCGGGCGGCTGAGGTGGGCGCTGGCGTTGGCGTTGGCGTTGGCGTTGGCGTTGGCGTTGGCGTTGGCGTTCAACCCTTGGGGCCGGTCTCCCTTCGGGCCGGTGGAGTGTGCTCTCTTGGGGGTTGGTGGGGGTTTTCTCCCTGGGGGCCGGTGGGCGTGTGCTCCTTTGGGCGCTGGTGGGAGGGGGTCGCCCCTTGGGTTTTCCCCGCCGCCCATCCGGGCCTCTGGTTTTTCCCCCGCCGCCCACCCCCCTTCGGGGGGTGGGCGGGTCAGGAAGGGAGGCAGGGGAAGGCAGGGGCAAGGGAAGCAGGAGGCAGGCAGGAGGGGGAGGTTCGGGCGGTGGTGCCGCCGTGCGGCCGGTCGTTAGGGTGGGCGCATGACCACCGGGGCACGCCGCAGGATGGGGGTCGAGGAGCGACGGGAGCAGTTGATCGCCGTTGCGCTCGACCTCTTCAGCCACCGCTCCCCCGAAGACGTCTCGATCGACGAGATCGCCGAGGCGGCCGGCATATCGCGGCCGCTGGTCTACCACTACTTCCCGGGCAAGCAGCAGCTCTACGAGGCGGCGCTGCGGCGGGCCGCGGACGAGTTGACGGCCCGGTTCGTCGAGCCGCACGAAGGCCCGCTCGGCGCCCGGCTGTTGCGCGTCATGCAGCGGTTCTTCGACTTCGTGGACGAGCACGGGCCCGGATTCTCCGCGTTGATGCGCGGCGGACCGGCGATCGGCTCGACCCGTACCGGCGCGCTCATCGACGGCGTACGGCAGGCCGCGTTCACACAGATCGTCGCCCACCTGGACGTCCAGGACCCCTCGCCGCGGCTGGAGTTGGTGGTCCGTTCCTGGGTCTCGCTCGCCGAGACCACGGCGCTGCTGTGGCTGGACGGACGGCGGATACCGCGCGCCGAGCTGGAACGGCAGCTGGTGCACGACTTCGCGGCCCTGGCGGCGGTCAGCGCCGCGTACGACGAGCGGATGGCGCAGGTGGTGCGCCGGATGCTGGCCGACGAGCCCGCGGACGGGATGTTCGCGGATCTGGTGGGGCGGTTGTTGGAGCTCCCGCAGCCGGCGTGATGCCGGTGAGCGGCCGTGACCCTGGCTGAGCCGAACCCGCTTTCCCTTCGGGGGCGTCTCGGGGGCGCTTCGGGGAGTGCTTCCGGGAGACCTTCGGGAGTGCTTCCGGAGTGCTTCCGGAGTGCTTCCGGGATCGCCACGGAGGACGCCTCGGGGAGTGGTGTCCGTGTCGATCATGGTCGGGGTCGATTGTCAGACCCCTGCTCTAACGTCGTTGGCATGACAGCGAATTCATCTGCGGCGCCGGTCGGTCCGCTGCTCGCGATCGCGGAGGATCCGAGCGGTGGTTCGCTGGGGCTGGCGCTTCCGGAGGGCGAGCTCGTCCTCGACACCGCGCACGGGACGGCCGCCGAGCCACGCCTGTGGTGCGGGCGGGAGGACGAGGTCAGCGGGGCGGACCTCGGTGCGGAGGGGATGACGGGAGGGGGTGACGGGAGGGGGCAGGGCTGCGGCAGAATCCGGACATGGACGAGATCATTTATCGGCTGGCCGATGCGGGGGACGACCCGGCGGTTCTGGTCGGCCTACATGACACGGCGGCCCGCTGGATGGTGGAGCACGGCATCGACCAGTGGAAGCCGGGGGGCAAGGACGAGGAGCACTTCCGGCTGCGGATCAAAGAGGGGGAGGTCTGGCTGGCGGAGGTGGCCGGGCGGGTCGTCGGCGGCTTCGAGCTGTGGTGGGAGGACGAACCGGCGTGGGGTCCGCAGCCGCCGGTGGCGGGATATGTGCACCGGCTCATGGTGGACCGCTCGTGCGCTCCGGCCGGGACCGGGCGGGCGATGCTGGCCCGGGCCGAGCAGCGGATCGCGGAGTCGGGGCGGGCCTGGTCGCGCCTCGACTGCATGACGAGCAATCCGCGACTGCGGACGTATTACGAGGGGGCGGGCTATGCGGTGGCGGGAGAGCAGCCGTTCAAGGAGGGGAACGGGGGCAGCCGGTACGGCGTGACGTTGTTGGAGAAGCAGGTGGGGTAGGTGGGGGCCTTCCTGCCCCCTCCCCCTCCCCCTGCTCCCCCGCTCCCCTCCCCGACCCCCGCGTCAGCCGCGGCGGAAGACGGCGACGGTGCGGGGTGGGACGGTGAAGGTGCCCGAGGCCGGGTCGTAGGTGGCGGTCGCTGTGGTGTGGTCGGCGCCGTGGGCCTGGAGGGGGTGGAGGGCGTAGGGCCGGCCGGTGAGTGCCGGGACGGTCTGGGCCTGTCGTTGTGGGGTGGCGTTGAAGACGATGACGAGGTCGGCCAGGCGCATGGTGAGGACGCCGGGGGTCTCGTCCGGGCCGGAGAGGGGGAAGGAGAGGGCGGACTGGACGGCGGCGGTGGTGGCCAGGCCGAAGGCCGGTTCGGTGGCGTGGATGCGCAGGAGGTCGCGGTAGGCGGCCGAGGCCGCGTTCTGGGTGGCGCAGTCCGGGCGGAGGGCCGGGTCGGCCAACAGGGGCTTGGCGTAGGGCCACTTGTCCTTGTTGTCGGCGGCCGGGGGCAGTCCGCGGCCGAATCCGTTGTCGGCCGTACCGCCCCGGGTGGTGGCGTCGGTGCAGGCCCAGTGCAGGGCGTTGAACCAGTCACCGCTGTTGAAGGAGTTGCGGTCGAGGGACTTGGAGCGCAGGAGGTCGGAGCCGGCCTGGGAGAGCGCCGGGCCCTGTGAGAGGGCGGCGGTCGCCAGGGCGACGACCTGCATCCGGGCGCGGTCGGCGGCGGGGGTGCCGGGCGGCAGCTTGTAGGCCAGGGCGTCGTAGAGGGTTTCGTTGTCGTGCGCGTCGACGTAGGCGAGGGCGTCACCGGGGGCGGCGGCATAGCCGGCGGGGGCGCCGTTGTAGTCGATCTGGGCGCCCGTGACCCGTCGGCCCGTGGTGTCGGTGAAGGCGTAGTCGGCGAGGTTTCCGGTGAGGCCGACCTTGATGAGGTCCTGGTAGTGGAGGAGGCGGGCGCGCTGGGCGGCCGGATCCCCGTTGTCCGGTGCGGAGTTGGGGTCGGTGTACAGGCCGGAGGCGAAGCCCTGGATGCGGGGGTCGGCGTCGAAGGGGCTGCCGCCGCGGACCGCGTCCCGGGCCCGGTCGCTGAAGGTGGCGATGCCGGTGCCGGCCATGTTGCGCTGGGTGGCCTGGACGAAACGGGCGTCGTTGGCGGCCTCGCCGAAGTTCCAGCCCTCTCCGTAGAGGATCACCGACTTGCCGTCGACGCCGTCCCGGGCCGGGGTGAGGGCGTCGAGGGCCTTGCGGACGGCGAGGATGTTGGCCTTGGGGTGGTGGCCCATGAGGTCGAAGCGGAAGCCGTCGACCTTGTACTGCCTGGCCCAGGTGACCACGGAGTCGACGACGAGCTTGCCCATCATGGTGTGTTCGGGTGCGGTGCCCGCACAGCAGGTGGAGGTGGCGACGGTGCCGTCGTCGAGCAGGCGGTGGTAGTAGCCGGGCACGATGCGGTCGAGGACGGAGTGCGGGTCGTCCTGTCCGGCGGCGGCGGTGTGGTTGTAGACGACGTCCATGACGGTGCGCAGGCCGATGCCGTTGAGGCCCTGCACCATGCGGCGGAATTCGACGGTCCGGGCGGTTCCTTCGGGGTCGGAGGCGTAGGAGCCTTCCGGGACGGTGTAGTGCAGCGGGTCGTAGCCCCAGTTGTAGCCGTCCCGGTCGGCCGTCCTGGCCACGCACTCCTGCTGGCGCTCGGAGTCGGCGGGCAGGGCGGGCAGGTCGCAGTCGGGGCGCTGCTGGTCGGCGCGGCGTTCGGGGACGGAGGAGAAGTCGAAGGCCGGCAGCAGGTGGACGTGGGAGGTACCGGCCGCGGCCAGGGCCTTCAGGTGACGCATCCCGGCGGAGTCGGTGTCGGTGAAGGCGAGGTACTGGCCGGGGTGGCGCGAGGAGCGGTCCTCGATGGAGAAGTCGCGGATGTGCAGCTCCTGGATGCGCGCCCGGCGCAGCGGTACCGGAGCGGGCTTGCGCAGCGTCGCCCAGCCCTTGGGGGCGAGTTCGGGGTCGGCGAGGTCGACGACGAGGCTGCGGGCCGAGTTGGCGGTCAGGGCGGTGGCGTACGGGTCGGTCACCGCGTTGGTGACGGTCCGGCCGGCGCTCGGTGCCCAGACGGTGACCAGATAGCGGTACGGCTTCCCGGTCCAGTCCCGGCCGCCCCGTACGCTCCACACCCCGGTTGCGTCGTCCCGGCGCATCGGGACGCGGCGGCCGGCGAGTTCGAGGGCGACGGTGCGGGCGGTGGGCGCCCAGACGGCGAGGGTGGGGCGGCCGGCGTGGAACACCGGTCCCAGGGCGGCGTGTTGGGCGCGGGTGCCGTAGAGGTCGTCGAGGACGCCGGGGATCTGCACTCCGGTGGTGCGGGGCCCGTCGGTGGTGCGTTGGGTGGCGATCAGCCGCTCCCGTAGGGCGGTGGGGGCCAGGGCGCGGTCGCGGGGGTCGACGGTGAACGCCGGGTAGCCGGTCAGGTGCGGGTAGGCGACCCGTTCGGCGGGGCTGAGGGTGCCGGGGGTGAGGCGGATGCGGCCCGCGGTGCGCCCTGTAGGGGCTCCGGGTTCACCGAACTCCATTTGGGCGTCGGCAACTTGGGCGCCCTTCCAGACCACGGTGGTGCGGTCGATCCACTGGGCCTCGGCCTTTGCCTGGTCGCCTGGCGGGGCGGCCTGGGCCCGGGGTTGCGGCGGGAGGGCCAGCGCGGCGGCGCCGGCCAACAGGGCGAGGACGGCGGCTATCCGGCGGCGGACGCGGTGTGCGGTGGAGGGCATGGCCCCTGGTTGTAGTCGCGACGAAGGATTGCTGCAAGACCTTTCGCAAGAGATTGCAACGGTGTTACGTTCCAGGCGAGTCGGTCCGGCCGGCCGGAGGTCCACCGCACGGTGGTCCCTACGCGCCCGGCCGGCCGGACCGGCCGCCAAGTGAGGCCCTCCCCCCACAGCCCGATTGACGCAACCAGCCCGATTGACGCAACGTCAGCTACGGACCGACCCCGTGGAGCCGCGCACCACCAGCTCGGGCTGGAAGACGAACTCGGTGCGCTGGACGGGATTTCCCTGGATCTCCTCGATCAGCGCACCCACCGCCGCGGTCGCCATCGCCTGCACCGGCTGCCGCACCGTGGTCAGCGGCGGGGCGGTGAAGGCGATCAGCGGGGAGTCGTCGAAGCCGACGACGGAGAGCCGGCCGGGGACGTCGATCCCCCGTTGCCGGGCCGCGCGCACCACGCCCAGCGCCATCAGGTCGCTGCCGCAGACGATGGCCGTACAGCCGTCGTCGAGCAGCGCGGCGGCCGCGGCGTGGCCGCCCTCGACGCTGAACAGGGTGTGCTGGACGCGCCGTTCGGCCTGCCCCCTCGACAGGCCGAACGACTCCTCCAGGGCCGCCACGAAGCCCTCCGCCTTGCGCCGGGAGGGCACGTAGCGGACGGGTCCGACGGCCAGTCCGATGCGCTCGTGGCCCAGTTCGGCGAGGTGGCGCACGGCCATCCGGGCCGCGGCCCGGTCGTCGGGCGAGACGCAGGCCGCGTCGACCCGGTCGTTGTAGCCGTTGATCAGGACGTAGGGCACACCCCGGGAGGTGAGGCGGGTGTAACGGGAAGGGTCGGCGGCGGTGTCGGCGTGCAGGCCGGACAGGAAGACGATGCCGGTGACGCCGCGCTCCTCCAACTGCTCGACGAGTTCGTCCTCGGTGGCGCCGCCCGGCATCTGGGTACACAGGACCGGTGTGTAGCCGTGGCCGGCCAGGGACTGCTCGATGATCTGGGCGAAGGCCGGGAAGATCGGGTTGGTCAGCTCCGGGATGACCAGGCCGACCAGTCCGGCGCTCCGCCGTCGCAGCCGGACCGGGCGTTCGTAGCCGAGGAGGTCGAGCGCGGCGAGCACCCGCTGGCGGGTACCTGCCGCCACGCCGGCCCGGCCGTTGAGGACACGGCTGACAGTCGCCTCGCTGACCTGCGCCTGGGCGGCGATGTCGGAGAGGCGCGGGGTGGGTCGGGATGCCGGACGGGTCACTCCGCCCACCAGATCGTGGTGTCGGCGGGAATTTCACGAAGTTCAGAAACTTCGCGATTTCCGGGAACAGCCTTGTCGCGCGGGGCGTTGGACAGTTGACAGGCGGCGGAGAGAGACGGAGACACCGAAGCGGAGGACGAAGGGGAAGGCGATGGGGATGGGGACGGGGATGGGGCTGGCGACGAGGAAGAGGAAGGGGATGCGGGGAATGCGAGAGAAGAAAGGGACGGAGCCGGGGCGGACGTCGTGGACGGGGCAGCCGGGGTGGTTGCCGCGAACGGGGCGCGGGAGGAGAGGAGTTGGCGTACGGGCGGCAGCGCCAGTCGCACGGCCTCCGCCGTGGTGTTCACCGTGCAGAGCAGACCACCGGGTCGCCGGAAGACCAGCACGCCGTCGGGGGCGGCCAGCCACTCGACCGCGTCCCCCGCGCCGAGGCCGGGGTGGGCGCGGCGCATCGCCAGGGCGCTGCGGTACAGCTCCAGGGTGGAGGCCGGGTCGCCGGTCTGGGCCTCGACGGTGAGGGTGGCCCAGTCGTCGGGTTGGGGCAGCCAGGTGTCGCCGGCGCCGAAGCCGTACGGGGGTTCCGTGCCGCTCCAGGGAAGCGGTACGCGGCAGCCGTCGCGGAGGCCGTCCTGGCCGCTGGCGCGGAAGAAGGACGGGTCCTGGCGGACCTCGTCGGGGAGGTCGGTGACCTCGGGGAGGCCGAGTTCCTCGCCCTGGTAGAGGTAGGCCGAGCCGGGCAGCGCCAGCATCAGCAGGGTGGCGGCGCGGGCGCGGTCCAGGTCGTCGCCGAGGCGGGTGCGGTGGCGTACGACATCGTGGTTGGAGAGGACCCAGGTGGCCGGTGCGCCGACGGCGCCCAGGGCGGTGAGGGAGGTGTCGATGGCGGTGCGGAGTTCGCCGGCGTCCCACTGGGTGCTCAGGTAGTGGAAGTTGAAGCCCTGGTGGAGTTCGTCGGGGCGGACGTAGCGGGCGAGCCGCTCGATGCTGGGGGCCCAGGCTTCGGCGACGCCGATCCGCTCCCCCGGGTACTCGTCGAGGATCGCCCGCCAGGAGCGGTAGATGGCGTGCACGCCGTCCTGGTCGAAGAAGGGGAGAACCTGTGAGCCGATCAAGCGGGCCTGTTCGCCGTGGCCGATGTCGGGGAGGCCGGGGGCCTTGACCATGCCGTGGGCGACGTCGACGCGGAAGCCGTCGATGCCCAGGTCGAGCCAGAAGCGGAGGATCGAGCGGAACTCGTCCTGGACGGCGGGGTGGTCCCAGTTGAAGTCGGGCTGTTCGGGGGCGAAGAGATGGAGGTACCACTCGCCGTCGGACAGGCGGGTCCAGGCGGGGCCACCGAAGACGGACTCCCAGTCGTTGGGCGGGAGTTCGCCGTTGTCGCCCCGGCCCTTGCGGAAGTGGAAGCGCTCGCGCAGGACCGAGCCGGGCCCCTCGGACACCGCGCGGCGGAACCACGCGTGCTGGTCCGAGCAGTGGTTGGGGACGATGTCGATGATGATGCGCAGACCCTGGTGGTGGGCCTCGCGGATCACCGCCTCGGCATCCGCGAGGGTGCCGAAGAGGGGGTCGGTGGCGCGGTAGTCGGCGACGTCGTAGCCGGCGTCGGCCTGCGGGGAGGAGTAGAAGGGGCTCAGCCAGACGGCGTCCACGCCCAGGTCTCGCAGGTGGCCGAGCCGGCTGCGGATGCCCGGCAGGTCGCCCATGCCGTCGCCGTTGCCGTCGGCGAAGCTGCGCGGGTAGATCTGGTAGATCACGGCGTCGCGCCACCACTCCGTGGCCGGAGCGGCCGTCCCGGCGGGGGTGTTCCCCGGGTGGGAGCGCCCGGAAGGGGCGGCGTCGGGTGTGGGGCTGTGCTGTCGGGTCATGTCATCCCTTGGTGGTGCCGGCGGTCAGTCCGGAGACGAGGTGGCGCTGGGCGAAGGCGAAGACGAGCGCGGCCGGTACGGCGATGATCACGGCGGCGGCGGTCATCGAACCCCAGTCGCTGCTGTACTGGTTGACGAAGGTCTGCAGCCCGCCGGCGAGGGTGAGGTTCTCCTCGCCGGTCATGAAGGCGGAGGCGTAGGCGACCTCGGCCCAGGCCGTGACGAAGGTGTAGAAGCCGGTGACGGCGAGGCCGGGGCGGGCGAGCGGGAGGACCAACCGCCAGAAGGTGCCGAAGGGGTTGAGGCCGTCGACCCGGCCCGCTTCGTCGATCTCCACCGGGATGGTGTCGAAGAAGCCCTTCATCATCCAGGCGCAGAACGGGACGGCGATGGTGAGGTAGGTGAGGACCAGACCGAGGGGTTGGTTGAGCAGACCGAGGGAGGCGAGCAGGTTGTAGAGCGGGACGATGAGCACCGCGACCGGGAACATCTGGGTGATCAGCAGCAGCCACATCAGCGGCCGCATGCCGGGGAAGCGGAAGCGGCTGACGGCGTAGCCGGTGGTGGCGGCGGTGAAGACCCCGATGACGGTGGTCAGGCCGACGACGACCGCGGAGTTCCCGAACCAGGTCAGGAAGGAGGTACCGGTCAGGACGTGCGTGTAGTTGTCGAGGGTGAAGTGGGTGACGAGGCTGGTGGTGAAGGCGTCGTTCTTGGGCTTGAAGGAGGTCACCAGCAGCCACAGCGGCGGGAAGACCGCGATGACCGCGGCGAGCGTGAGGGTCAGGTGCAGTCCGACCGAGGCCAGCCAGTGCCGTTCGGAGCGTTTGCGCGCCATGGTCACCACACCTCTCCCTGCTTGCGCAGCGCCCGGCGGTAGCCGACCGCGACGAGTGCGAGGAGGACGAGGATGACCACGCCCCAGGTGGCGGAGGCGGAGAAGTTGCGGGGGCTGTCGACGAAGGAGAGCCGGTAGGCGTAGGTCACCAGGATCTCGGTGGCGTCGCCGGGTCCGCCTCTGGTGAGCAGGAAGATCACCGGGAACATGTTGAACGTCCAGATGGTGGAGAGCAGGAGCACGGTGCCGCTGACCGCGCGCAGACCGGGCACGGTGATGTGGCGGAAGCGCTGCCAGGCGCCCGCACCGTCCATCTCGGCGGCCTCGTAGAGCTCGCCCGGGATGGACTGCAACCCGCCGAGCAGCGCGACGAGCATGAAGGGCACGCCCAGCCAGACGTTGACCGCGATGACCGAGAGCTTGGCCCAGGTCGGGTCGTTGAGCCAGGGGACGGCGTCGATGCCGCCGCCGGTCAGCAGCTTGTTGAGGATGCCGTTCTTCTCGTTGTAGAGCATCCGCCAGGTGAAGACGGAGATGAAGGCGGGGACGGCCCAGGGCAGGATCAGCGCCAGGCGGTAGACGGTGCGGCCGCGTAGTTGGCGGTTGAGCAGGTTGGCCAGGGCGAGGCCGGTGAGGAAGGTGAGGGAGACACACCCGACGGTCCACAGCACGGTCCAGCCCAGGCGGTCCCAGAAGACGCCGTCGGTCAGCACCGCCCGGTAGTTGTCCAGGCCCGTGAAGTGGTAGGTGGCGGGGATGTGGTTCATGCCGATCGAGCGCTCGACATTGGCCTCGTTGGCGTCGGTGAGCGAGAGGTAGACGCCGCGGACGAGGGGGATGCCGATGATGACGCCGATGACGAGGACGACCGGGGCGGCCATCGTCCAGGCGTACCAGTGGGTGCCGAACGCCCGACGGATCCGGGCGGTGAGCGTCACGTGTAGTCCTTGAGCAGCTTCCGGTAGGCGTCCCCGACGGTCTTGGCGGCCTGTTCGGGGGTGGCGGTGCCGGTGAGCACCTTGTTCATCTGGACCTTGAGCGGTTCGAAGAGCGAGTTGCCCTCGGCGATCCAGGGGCGCTGGACGGCGCTGTCGACGGCGGGCTTGAAGAAGGCGACCATCTCGTTCCGCTTGACCGACGGAACGTCGTAGACCGACTTGCGGGTGGGCAGCAGGCTGAGCTTCTCGGTGGTCTCCTGTTGGACCTTCGCGGAGCTCATGTACTTCACGAAGGCATAGGCGGCCTGGAGGTTCTTGCTGCCGGCGTAGACCGAGAGGTCCCAGCCGCCCTGCGGGGAGCCCTGGGCGGCGGATCCGCCGGGGACGGGGGCGACGCCGAGGTTGTCCTTGTCCTGGAACGCCTTGCCGGCGCGGGCGCCCTCGATGTCCCAGGGGCCGTCGATCGCCATCGCGGCGGTGCCGTCCTTGAGGGCCTTGAGCTGGTTCTCCTGGCCGTCGGTGGCGTCGGTGACGGCGGCCTTGGAGTCGACGAGCTGCTTGAGCGTGCGGAACGCCCGGACGCCGGCGGCGTTGTCGATGGTGACCTTCTTATGGGCCGCGTCGACCATGTCACCGCCCTCGCCGTAGAGGTAGGGCAGGAACCAGTAGGGGTCGTCGCCGCGCAGGTAGAGGGCGGTGGCGCCGGTCTTGGCCTTGATCTTCTGGGCGGCGGCGGTGAGTTCGGCGACGGTCTTGGGGACGGGGACGCCGGCGTCCTTGAGGAGCTTCTTGTTGTAGAAGAGCGCGAGGGTGTCGATGACCTGCGGCGCGGCGTAGGTCTTGCCGCCGAACTTGGTCGAGCCGACGGCCTGCGGGAGGTAGTCGCCGGTGTTGTCCAGGGCCGGGGTGCCGTCCAGCGGGGCGAGGTAGCCGAGGTTGGCGAAGTCGGCGACCCAGGCGACCTCGGTGCGCATCACGTCGGGGGCGCCCGCGCCGCCGCCCGCGGCGTTCTTGAACTTGGCGTTGGCGTCGCCGAACGGGACGTTCACATAGGAGACGTGGACCTTGGGGTGTTCCTTCTGGAAGCCTTCCGCAAGCTTCCGGTAGGTGGCCTTCTCGGCGTCGTTGGAGGTGTCCCAGAAGGTAACGGTTCCGGACAGTTCACCGCCCGCCGCACTGCCGCCGTCACCCCCGCTCCCGCATCCCGTCGCCGCCAGTGCCAGGCCCGCTACCAGCGCGGTGGCGAGAGCGCCACGTATGCCACGCCGCATGTGAACTCCTTAGGGAAAGCCTCGGTTGGCGGTCTGGAACGTAACAGCGCCGAAAACAAACCGAAAGATGTTGCGAGATTTTTCTGCAAGAAATCTGGAAGAGGTTGCGGTGCGATGGCCGGAACGGGACCCACCGAGCCCCTGGCGCACCGTCACCCGCCGCCCGCCCGAGCGTTGATTCCGTGGAAGCACCTTCGCCTCATGACCTGACAGGGACGGCAGATGACCCAGGAGCTCACTTCCCCCAGCCCCGCCCCCCAGGCCGCCGGACCGGACCGAGGTCGGGGATGGTGGCGCGACGCCGTCATCTACCAGGTCTACGTCCGCTCCTTCGCCGACAGCGACGGCGACGGCATCGGCGATCTGCGCGGGGTGCGCGACCGGCTCCCCTACCTCAAGGAACTGGGCGTGGACGCCGTCTGGCTCACCCCGTTCTACGCCTCGCCGCAGGCCGACGGCGGGTACGACGTCGCCGACTACCGCGCCGTCGACCCGCTCTTCGGCGACCTCCAGGACGCCGACGAACTGATCCGCGTCGCGCACACGCTGGGCCTGCGGGTGATCGTGGACGTCGTCCCCAACCACACCTCCGACCAACACCCGTGGTTCCAGGACCCGGACCTGGCCCGGCAGCGCTACGTCTTCCGTCCCGGCAAGGGCGACCACGGCGAACTCCCGCCCAACGACTGGGAGTCGGTCTTCGGCGGCCCGGCCTGGACCCGCACCGACCGCGGCGACTGGTACCTCCACCTCTTCGCGCCCGAACAGCCCGACCTGGACTGGGAACGGCCCGAGGTGCACGAGGAGTTCGCCGCCATCCTGCGCTTCTGGCTGGACCTGGGCGTGGACGGCTTCCGGATCGACGTGGCGCACGGCATGGTCAAGGCACCCGGCCTGCCCGACATCGGCCACGGCGAGCAGGCCCGGCTGATCGGCAGTCAGGTGCTGCCCTTCTTCGACCAGGACGGCGTACACGCCATCCACCGCGCCTGGCGCCGACTGCTGGACGGCTACGGCGAGAACTCCGGCAGGGAGGTCATCGGCGTCGCCGAGGCATGGGCCCCCAGCATCGAGCGGCTGGCCCTCTACGTCCGCCCGGACGAGCTCCACCAGGCGTTCAACTTCCAGTTCCTGAACACCGCGTGGGACGCCGAGGCGCTGCGCGGGGTCATCGACTCCTCGCTGGCCGCCACCGTCGCCGTCGGCGCGCCCACCACCTGGGTGCTCTCCAACCACGACGTCGTCCGGCACACCACCCGCCTCGGCGGCGGCCTGGCCCGGGCCCGCGCCGCCACCCTGTTGATGCTCGCGCTGCCCGGATCCGCGTACCTCTACCAGGGCGAGGAGCTGGGGCTGCCGGAGGTCACCGACCTGCCCGCCGAAGTGCGCCAGGACCCGGCGTTCTTCCGCGGTCGGGTCGGCGGCGACGGGCAGGCGGCCGACGGTTGTTCCGGCGTCAGTGGCCAGGACGGCTTCCGGGACGGCTGCCGGGTGCCGCTCCCCTGGTCCGGCGAGCTGCCGCCGTACGGCTTCGGGCCGGGTGGCAGCTGGCTGCCGCAGCCCGCCGACTGGGACCGGCTGAGCGTCGCGGCGCAGACCGGCGACTCGGCCTCCACCCTGGAGCTGTACCGCAGTGCGCTGGAGCTGCGCCGCCGTCTGCCGGGCCTGGGCGACGGGGAGATGACGTGGCAGCCGGCCCCCGAGGGCGTCCTGGCGTTCCGTCGTCCCGGGGTGCTGTGCACCGTCAACACCCGCGCCCAGGACGCCGAGATCCCGCTGCCCGGGGAACTGCTGCTGGCCAGCGCGCCGGTGCCGGCCGGCGAGGCGTCGGCGGTGCTGCCCGGGGACAGCTGCACCTGGTGGGCAATCTGACATACGACCGGTACAGTCCATTTCCATGACCGCCCGGCTGGCCGATATCGCAGCGCAGGCGGGTGTCAGCGAGGCCACCGTCAGCCGGGTTCTCAACGGGAAGCCCGGTGTCTCCGCCACCACCCGCCAGTCCGTGCTTGCCGCCCTCGACGTGCTGGGGTACGAGCGGCCGGTGCGGCTGCGGCGGCGCAGCGCGGGCCTGGTCGGACTGATCACCCCGGAGTTGGAGAACCCGATCTTCCCGGCGTTCGCCCAGGTCATCGGGCAGGCGCTGACCCGCCAGGGCTACACCCCGGTGCTGGCCACCCAGACCCCCGGCGGCTCCACCGAGGACGAGCTCACCGAGATGCTGGTGGACCGCGGGGTGGCCGGCATCATCTTCGTCTCCGGACTCCACGCCGACACCTCCGCCGACATGGGGCGCTACGAGCGGCTGCGCGGCCAGGGGGTGCCGTTCGTCCTCATCAACGGCTTCTCCGACAAGGTGCAGGCGCCGTTCGTCTCCCCCGACGACCGGGCCGCGGTGGAGCTGGCGGTGACCCACCTCACCGCGCTGGGACACCGGCGGATCGGGCTGGCGCTCGGGCCCAAGCGGTTCGTGCCGGTGCAGCGGAAGATCGACGGGTTCCTGCGCTGCGTCCAGGAGCAGCTGGGCATCGATCCGGTGGCGGCGGAGCCGCTCGTCCAGCACTCCCTCTACACCCTGGAGGGCGGCCAGGCCGCGGCGGCCGCGCTGATCGAGCAGGGGGTGACGGCCATCGTGTGCGCCAGCGACATGATGGCGCTGGGCGCGATCCGGGCGGCCCGGCAGCGCGGACTGGACGTGCCGCGGGAGGTGTCCGTGGTGGGCTTCGACGACTCCCCGCTGATCGCGTTCACCGACCCGCCGCTGACCACGATCCGGCAGCCGGTGCAGGCCATGGGGCAGGCGGCGGTGCGGGCGCTGCTGGAGGAGATCGGCGGTACCCCGGCGCCGCACAGTGAGTTCGTCTTCCATCCGGAGCTGGTGGTGCGGGGTTCGACGGCATCGGCGCCGAAGGCGACGCCCGGGGCGGCGAAGGTGCCCCGGGCGCTGCGCGCCTCGCGGTGAGGGACGCCCCCGGAGCCCGTAGGGGGTGTGAGGGGCGGCCCGCCGGGGCAGCCCCCTAGGGGGGATCCCCTCTCCTCCTCCGGATCGATTCAGGGGGCCGTTAACCCGACTGGAGGATGATCGGTCGCGCGTCGCTTTCTGGCAGACTGTCTGCCTATGGGTGATGCGCATGTGAGGACTCTGGACGACCTGTCAGCCACCCCGCCAGCCAGTGGGGAGCGCGCGGTCCGTCCGGCGGACAAGGGGCGACTGGCCCGGTTGAGATCCCCGCGCTCCCCCCGTCTCTGGTTCGAGATCCTGCTGATCGCGGTCAGCTACTGGACGTACTCGATGATCCGCAACGCGGTGCCCGAGCAGAAGGCGCAGGCACTGCGGAACGCCGACTGGATCTGGCGGGCCGAGCACTCCTTGGGCATCGCCGTCGAGCACACCGTCAACCACGCCGTGAACTCGGTGACCTGGCTGATCGTCTCGATGAACTACTACTACGCGACGCTGCACTTCATCATGACGATCGGCGTACTGGTCTGGCTCTACCGCTGGCATCCCGGGCGGTACGCGGCGGCCCGGCTGGCGCTCTTCGCCACCACCGGCGTCGCCCTGGTCGGCTACTACTTCTTCCCGCTGGCGCCGCCCCGGCTGATGCCGGACGGCGGCTTCGTGGACACCGTCATCCAGCACGGCACCTGGGGCTCGATGGCGTCCGGGAACCTCGCGTCGATGTCCAACCAGTACGCCGCGATGCCGTCGATGCACATCGGCTGGTCGCTGTGGTGCGGCCTCACCATCGCGCTGCTGGCGAAGCCGATCTGGGCCAAGCTGCTGGGCCTGCTCTACCCGGCCACGACGCTGACCGTGATCGTCTCCACCGCCAACCACTTCTGGCTGGACGCGCTGGGCGGGGTGCTGTGCCTGGCGTTCGGCTACGCGCTGACCCTCGCGTGGTACGGGCGGCTGCCGCACCGGTTGGCGCGGTACGCGGGGGCCGCGGAGCTCGCACCCCTCAAGGCGTGACCCCGCGCGGGGCGTGACCCCGCGCACGGTGCGGCGGCGGGCCGCGGGCGGCGGTGGCTGCCCGCGGC